>CAZSCW010000017.1:0-10821 GCA_964605495.1 uncultured Candidatus Saccharibacteria bacterium | reverse complement strand
TTTGAATTATTGATTAGTATTTCAGGAATCGGACCAAAATCAGCATTGGGAATTTTATCGCTCGCAGATATTGGGTCGTTAGTATATGCTATTAAAAATGAAAACATTGCATATTTAACCCAGGTTTCTGGTATTGGTAAAAAAATGGCAGAAAAGATAATCTTAGAATTAAAAGATAAAATTGAAAAACTATCATTACAACACGAACACGTAGAAGCCGACCATTTACGAGATGTGGTGGATGCGTTACTTGCCATGGGGTATCATGAACGTTCTATACGTGAGACACTGCGAGGTATTGATACAGAACATACAGATACCAGCCGTATTATCCGTGAATCGTTATTGATACTTTCTAAATAGGTTTTTATTGCATTTTTCAATAATCGTGCTATAGTGTTTCAGCAGTTCATTGAAGCATATTTCTGTTCTCCTGACAGGTTATATATGTTTCATACCCACTTATTCTACCAATTTGTGGATTTTATATGCAAAGCTCTCAAATATTATTTAATTTAAACTATGCCTAATCTACAAAACGCAAAAAAAGCCCTTCGCGTATCTGCACGAAAACGAATTCTCAATGATCGTCGTCGTCGCGCTATGAAAGTCGCTGTAAAATCAGTAAAGATTACTAAAACCGCTGATGAATTATCAAAAGCTTATCAAGCAATCGATAAAGCAGCAAAACGAGGTGTTATTAAGAAAAACACTGCAAGTCGAAAGAAATCTCGATTGGCAGCAGAAATCAAAAAATCTCAAGCAAAATAATCCATTGTTGGATTTTTTTGTTATACTATAATTATGAATCATCTTATCTTTTTTTCAGGAAACGATTGTCCTCATTGCGATGTTATGCGCAAACTTATTGAACGAATTGAATCTGAATTTGGTATTTCTATTGAAGAGCGAGAAGTGTGGCAAAACGAAAGTAATTATCGATTATTAGAGAATTATATTAAACATCATGAATGTCCAGGTATTCCTGTTTTTGTAAATACACAGACAGGTGTATTGTTGTGCGGAGAAGTAACCTACAGACAATTATTATCTTGGGCACAGGGTGGAAATGTGATACAATAGCTTTATTATATGGAATTTATTCATCAACTAGGTGGTTTATCATATCTTGGCGTATTTGGGATTTCTATGATTGCCATGGTTATATTACCTTTTCCAGAGGAGGTTACATTACTTTCTCTTGGATATTTAGCAGGAATAGGAGTATTTCATTGGGTATTACTCATACCTGTATGTATGGCGGGTCTCTTTGTTGCTGATCTTACAATATATTTATTAGCACGAAGTGGTTCTAAACTTACCACAAAAGCCTATCAAAAAATGTTTGCTGAGAAATTTGATTTTTTAAAAGATATGAATCCAGAAAAATTAGAACGTCTTATTATTTTTTCTCGATTTTTAATTTATTTCAGATTCTTAGCAGGATTCTTGGCAGGGCATTATAAAGTTTCTTTCAAAAGATTTGTTTCGTATGAACTTGTTTCTTTGTCTGTTTATGTAACATTATTTATTGGGCTTGGATTTTTCTTACGTAATCAAGTCGAAAGAGTTATTGCAGGAGTTGGCGTTGTGCAAAACATTATTTTAGTTGTAGTACTATTCACAATTGCAGTAATGGTATTTCGATCAATTAAAAAATATTTATTACGCACCAGTCTATAATACTCATCAAAAAATCACCAGCTGGTGATTTTTTGATGAGTATTATATTGTGCTCTCGCTAGGAATCGAACCTAGATCTTAACTTCCGCAAAGTTATGTCCTATCCATTGAACGACAAGAGCAATGCAGCTACCTTATCATAGAAACCGATTTACTTCAAGAATAATAAAAAACACCTTGTATTAAGGTGTTTTTTATTTAAAAACCAATACGCTCCATGATTAAATCAATAGCAGATTCTCGCATTTCTTGTTCAGGGGCAATTCCCAATAGAAATGTTCGCAAATCAGTAGCGCGCACATCATCAGGAATTGGAATAGAAATAATAGGTGCAAAGTTTCTAGTTGTTTTTAGAATTAATTTTCTTATACCAAAAGGGTTTCTATATATCCAGAACGCTGATACAGTATTAAACCCTATTAGATCATTGTTTATTTGTACTCCTCGCAAACTAATTTCCACTGAAATTGGGGGATTTTTTTTCCCTGCAAATAACCCAAGGAGAAAACCTCCTAATAAAAGCAGGACCCCAAACAAAAAGTTTTTTGTAATAAATGCAATTACAGCACCTATGACGATTAAAATACCCAACGCCCAATACCAATCAGTACTTTTTTCGCGGTGTTCGTATTCTAATGTATCCCATGAAAATTCCGTTGTTTCTTCGTGAATCATAATTAGTATCAGTATACTCCATGTCTATTAGATGTACAATATTTATAGTGTTGGTTTTGGAAGGATAACGCTAAAAGTACTTCCTTTACCAAGACCTGGAGAAGTAACTGAAATCGATCCATGGTGAAGCTCAACAATTCTTTTACCAAGATACAATCCAAGCCCTGAACCTCCTTTTGATGACTTACCGGCATTTCCTCTAATGAATTTTTCAAATAATTTAACTAGTTCTTCTGGAGAAATTCCTGGCCCAGTATCTGTTACATCAGTAATAAAAGTATTAGCAGTTGCGTCGTATTTTAAACTAATAGTAATTGAACCAGTTGCTGTATATTTTATTGCATTATCAATAATATTTACAAAGACTTGTCGTAGTTTTGTTTTATCCCCAGAAATAATCGCAACCGGTAGATCGGTGGTAAATGTTAACCCAAGCTGTTTTGTTCCCGCAGTAATACGAAATTCCTCCGACAACTGATCCAATAATTGGACTAAATCAATTGGTTCTGTAGACATAACTAATCCACCTTGTTTAATTTTTGAAATATCCAACAGATCATTTACTGTTTCAATCATGTTTCCTGCTGTTTCGCGTAATTGCTCTACAATCTGTAACATGTCAGGCTTATCTTTGATTCCATCTGAAACAGCATTGAGCCCCCATTTTAATGAAGTTAATGGGCTACGTAACTGATGAGTTGCAAATGAAAGAAATTCATTTTTTGAAGCATCTAGTGCTTTTAATTTTTCTTGCGCTACCACTAATTCTGAGTTTAGGTTTTGTAATTTTTCTTGGTATATGTGTTGCTCCTTTGTGCTTTGGTACAATTGCCAACCAATAACAATTACATAGATCAAGATTACAAATAATACCAATTGGAATAAAATAACAGAAAATTGTGGCAATAAAAACAGTGAACCAATTAATACAATCAATATAATTACACTGATTTGAATACCATGATAACTGTGACCCATATTCTGGTAACGCGTCATCAAAATTCCAATCACCATCAACATGATAGGCATAGCCAATAAACTGTATTGTGCAATTTGCCAGTTATCTACCAGCGATGAAACCAAACTTCCTGCTGCCATTGCTAACATTAATATTCCCAGACTAAGGCCTCGCCACAAAATAACTTTTTGTTTATTACGGTCTCCTTTATTTTTTCGTATACCTATTATTAAAAATACACAATGTACAAAAAATAAGAAAAATTCATAGGCGTACAAGTAAATTGCCATCCAGCCTTCCTCTGCTTCTCGGTCACAGTTAGTTAATGTAAAAGAAGTAAGTGATGCATTTGTTCCCCAGAAAAAGAGCACAGGGAGAAATGGTAAGCAAAACAATAATATTGTTTTCCAGGTAATTTGTTTTTCAAGTACTGCTACATAGGAAAAGAAAATGTACCCTAGGAATAGTAATGATTCGATAGGAAACATGAACGACCAGAAAAACATAATAATATCAGGTCGTTCGTTTGCCCAGGTAACAATGTCTGCAAAAACCCAGGTACAGAATATGATTGTCATGAAAAAGAATATTCTGTTTACCTGTTCTTTTGGTTTTTGTAGAAAAACTGCAATTCCAACTACAAGAGCAATAAAGAAAGGTATAAAATGAGAAAAATATACCAAACTATCAGAAACATTTCCAGAGAAGATTAGTAATTTCGAAGGATACCACTCGCAGGCTGCAACTGCTTGTGATGCATTTAATCCATCTGGTAAAGTGTAAACAATATTTCCCTGGATAATATATTTTTCAAAAGCTGCCCAAATAGTCACTAAAAATACACCCAGTACAGAAAGTAAAGAATAAAAAGATATATTTTTTGTGAAATTAACAGTCATATTTAGTAAATGGGACACCGTAGAATTTTGCGTTGAACCGTCGAATCTTTTTTGGAATATAGGGTAGATTTTTTTCAAAGAAATCTCGAGATAGTAATAATGATGAACTAATTAAACCTCGACATTTTCTGTTGTTACATCTACAGCCGATCATTCGCCAGTAAATATCTGCATCAACAAATGAATAGTCAATCGTTATTTCTTCGCCCGGTTGTATTGCTCTTTTTGCATAAAACTTATGTTCGTGGTCAACATAACAATTACAATCGCATGAATGATTCAAAAAACGCAATGGATCATCAGGTAATGGACAGTGGATAGTTTTTTCGTCAATCGATATAGAGTGTTTATGAGTAATTTGTGCATCCTCTATAGTGGTTGATTTGTTGAGCGTACGTAAACCTTTTGAAGTAAAAAGTAATTCGCCTGCTTTTATAGGTTCGGTACAAAAAAGTCCCTTACCTTCGATTTTGCTTTTTGATATTTTAAATTTCATACTAGGTACAGTATAGGTGAATTATGTTTTTTTCTCAATAGTTTGTTTTTAGATATACATTTGATATCATATAAACATGGTTACTTATTTAAAATCGTTTTTAGTTGCATTGGTTGCTACCAGTGTTTCGTTAGTTGGAGATGTGTATATTAATGAGGCAGCCCACTTGGCAGGTAGAAAATCAATTGCCTATTTATTGTGGGGAGCATTTATTTTTGGATTATCTGGGTTGCTTTGGTATTTTGTGTTTAAAAAATTAAGTTTTTCAGGGGTTGTACTTTTATACTTGTTTTTATCAGCAATACTTGCTGTCGGAATTGATTATGTAAAATACGGAAATATCCCAGATGTAAAAGCTTGGATTGGACTTATTTTGTTCTGTGGTGCTATGTGGTTATTGCGAGATTATATGGCAGGTCATTAATAAATAAAAAACCAAGGATACCCTTGGTTTTTTATTTATCTTGTTTTGGCGTGCCTACTTTTTTATTTTTAATATAGGTGAAATGAAAATGCTCGGCAACTTCTGGCATAATTACTATACCATCTAATTTTTTAAGTGTTTTCTCACAATCTGCAAATGTTTTTGGAATATCAGATTCCGGTAATTGCGCTAACAGCCCAAGAGTTCTGATATTTTGGAGTATATTTTTTTCGTAAGCTAATTGTTGGTTTTCAAAATGAACCCCAGGAATGTAATGTTTCAATATTTTATCGTATTCTAACACTGGTAAACACATTCGTTCATCTGCATAAGCTGCTGGGATTTCTGGAAAATTGTCATACCATAATTTACACCATATAGCATTATTTTCTTTATATTTTCTTAAATATGAAAATACCATTGGTGCATCAGGATGCTCAGAAAGTTCTGGATATTCTGTTCCATGTATAATGTTTTTTCTTAATAGTAATAAATCTTCAATTTGAGGCTGTGTGTACCCAGCATGTAATAATAAATCATACATAATAGTGTAATCCAAGCTATGTCCACGCATATCAGGAATTCTGAAATAGGTGAATGTTTCAGTTTCATTAGATGCAACCCATTCATTTATATTTAAAATTTCGGTGAATTTTTCAAATGATAAATCACGCGGACGAAGTGGGTTATAAAACAACATGTGTACAAAGTCATGAGCGAAATACATACTTCGTACGAAATCATTTTTATAGTAATCACCACGATCCAAAACTGCATTGAAATATTGGGTAAAGTGCGAAAATTCCTCTTCTTTACTGAGTGAAAAAAATAATGGCGCACGGTGCTCAATAACGAACTCGATCAAGCCTCTGTAAAATATATTGTTTCGGAATTCAGGTGTTCTAAAAATCTCCTCAAAAATAAATGTTCGATAGTCATCAAGTTTTTTGAAAAATCTAAAATTGGTCATATATTTTCATATTACAACTATTTATTATTTTTTGGAAGTAGGGTAATTTGTATTATATTGACTTTTATGCATTATTATGATATAATGTATTCAGAAATTAAATATTCATTAAAAATAAAAAATCATAAAAATGGACAATATAGAATTTGTTGATGTTACAATTACAGGTGTAGGTATCCAAGGCGGTGCGCATTCGTTTATTCTTAGTCATTATACCAACATAAAAAGCATTCGCATTCTTGAAAAAGAATCGGGATTTGGTTTGATTAATAGTCACTTTAACAGCAATTCGCAAACGTTACATGTTGGTGATATTGAGACTAATTATTCAAAGGAAAAATCTGCCGAAGTTGAAAGAAAAACTGATCCGCTTATTAGATACGTAAAAAAGTTTGCAGGCGGATGTTTCAAGAGACAAGGTAAAATGGTGATAGGTGTTGGAAAGAAAGAGGTGCAAGAATTGCGAGCGCGCTATGCTGATGTGGATTTTCAAAAATTGTATCCAGAATTGCGACTTGTCGAAAGAGATGAGTTGGCAGATTTGGAGCCAAAGATCATGGAAGGCAGGTCAGATGATGAGCCAATTATCGCACTATATACCAGCGGTTACACTGTAAATTTTCAAGGTGTTGCCGAATCATTTATCACAGAGGCAAAAAAGGCTTCAGATAAAGACATTCAGGTGTACACCAATTGCGAACTGACTACTATTACAAAAATCGATGGCGGTTACAAAATAACAACGAAGGATGGAAGAATTATTCATTCCAGAACAGTAGTTATTGCTGCAAGCGGAAGAAGCTTGTTTTATGCCAAAAGTCTTGGTTATGGGAAACATCTAGGAACATTGCCAATAGGTGGAAACTTTTATTATGTCAGAAAACAGGGATTATTAAGAAATAAGGTCTATACCGTACAAGCTCCTGGCTTGCCATTTGCTGCAAAGCACGGCGATCCTGAATTCTTTGACCAATCTGTTACGCGTTTCGGCCCTACGGCAAGATTTCTACCAAGCCTAATGCAATTGGTATGGACATGGAAAGGATTCAAGACAGTTTTCAAGATTGCTTCTGATCGTATATTATTTTTATTTATGTTAAAAAATATGATATATGATATTCCTAAAATCGGTATTAAATCTGTTTTAAAAGACTTAAAAAAGATAGTTCCGACATTGGAAGTAGAAGATTTAGAGATTTCAATTGAAGCTCATGGAACTCGCGATCAGGTGTATAATAGCGAGACAGCAAAATTAGAAATGGGTGATGTGTGTGTGATTGGTGATAATATTCTATTTGAAGTTACACCTTCACCAGGGGCATCTGTATGTATGAGTAATGCGTACAACGGTGCTCAAAAAATAATCTCATTTTTAGGTGGTAATGCAGAGTTTCTCCACAATAAATGGGAAGCTGATTTCAAAAATTAATAAGATAAGTTCCAAAAGAGCCTTGATTTTTAAGGCTCTTTTTTAGTACAAAAAGTTATCCACAACTTTGTAATACGATATCATTGCAAGGAATTATTATAGTGTTATACTTACACTAAATAACCAACAAAAGAGCCTATTTACGGCTTCTTGGAGGAATATTCCTTGTTAATTTAATAATACATTACAAATTGACAATTCTCTATATATATGATACGGTAAACGGGAAATTTAAATCTTTAACAATTAAAAATATAAAGTATGGAAATCATAAGTCCGAAAGGAAAAAAGTTTACCGTCGGCAAACAAATAGGCGGAACAGATGAATTCAATGTATATGAAGGCGTGTTTGATGGAAGTCCTGCTTGCATGTTAAAAATAGCAAAAGAGCCCAAACATAATGGATTATTGGACAAGGAGGCTTATTTCTTACAAGAAATGAGAAAAGAAGCTGATGAGTTAGAGCAAGAGTTTGAAAAAATAAAAACAGACGATACGTTTTTAAACTATCACTTTTTATTTCCTCAGGTAATTGAAACATTCATATCACCTGAACAAGGAAACCGCAGAATCATAATGCAGAGTTTCTCTGAGATTGCCAAAGAATTAGGTAATCTTACGCCATTATCATTTATTACTGAACGTGACCATGTTGTTGATCCGCGTACCAGTGCCTGGATTTTGGGTAAATTATTAAAATTGTTAGTATTTACCCATGGACAGGGAATTTTAATCAATACTATCAACAGTGATAATATTTTGATTAATCAAAAAGAACACTACGTTACCATTTTTGACTGGAGCGGAGCAACTCGCACGGAAAGCTTAACAGCAGAGGAAACATCAAATGAAATTTCTTTGATTACCCAACAGGTAATAGAAATTTTAGGAGGCGACTCTGAAACTGGTGATTTGCCGGCAGACGACCAATTGGCTGACAATCAATATCAAGACTTCTTGAAGCGATTGGTCGACAAAGAAGAATCAAAAGCATCAAAAGCGCATCGCGCATTTTATGATTTGATTTGGTCATTATGGCCGCGCAAATTTTGGCCGTACACAACAAAAGTTATTTATTAAACAAAACAGAACAAATTTTTCACAAATTAAAAACAATTAAAAAATGGGACGACCAACACTATCCAGTACAGCTTATGAAAAAGTGTACAAGGAAGCAAAAGCAAGTGGCTCTACAACAAGTAAGGGCGAACAAAGACACAAAGAAGGCAAAGGTCTTCATGAATTGGTAGATCCAAAAGGTTTTGGAATTATCAGAAGAGCGCTAACTTGGTACGAACCAAAAGAGCTTTTATTTACATTATTACGCGGTGTTGCAATGCTGGAAGAAACCAGATTAGACACTACAGGATCAATGGGTAGAAACGTTGATGTGGCTATGGAAGTTTTACCAAAGACTTATGATCTCTTAAAAAAGATTCCAAATGCTGTTTTAGGACGCTATGACGTTCAAATGATTACGTCAATTTTTGGTGACGTGGTTGATGATTATGTACTTTGCAGATCTCAGGCAGAAATGGATGAAAGAATTGCAGAACAATTAACATTGATGGTTCCGGAAGGAGGAGGTGGTGACGGTACAGAAGATCCTCAATACGGAATTTTTGGCGGAGCATATCTGACACAAGCCGACATTAATCGTTACGGTTTAAAATATTATGATTTTACTATTACAGATGCGCCGTCTCGTGAAAAAGTATCAGTAGCTACTTTGAAAAGAGTCTTTGGCGACGAGGTTTTTGAAAAACTATCTGAAAATGGTCATAATTTTACTGAAAGTAACTTGCCTGGATTAAAACAAATTGTAAAAGATTTATTGAAAAATGCTCATGCATTCATGTTGTTAGTTGGCGGCAGTTCAAGGAGTTTTTGGGAAGAATATTATCCAAAAGACCGTGTAATTACATTGCCTGAAACTAAGTTACTTCCTGAGGTAAAAGCCGCAATCATGGGCCTTACCGAAGGTGTTCTTACATTGGATACACTAGAAGATTTCTTAATCAATGAAGCAAAATGTTCAAAAGAAAATGCAAAGGCAATCAAAAGAGCAGTAGCAGGCATTCCGATTGGTGCACAAATGGAAGCAGAAAACTTTGATAAAATTCCACTTGCTGGAACGGTGTTCAAAGAAAAACGCGACCTATGGCCGATGGAAAACACTGAGATTGTAACAACTGAAATTAAAACTAAAAAAACAAAAGAAAAAGGTAAAGGAAAAGGTATGTGGTCATAAAGCCGCTAAATTTTTAAATAAAAAGTGGCCTAACCAGCCACTTTATTTTTTTATCCTAAAAAACAAAAGAAATGAGCAAAAGACAAATTTTTACCGTTACTGACCTGGGTGGTGGCGATGGAGGCAAAGGTGGAGTAGTCCACAAGATTTGCACTCTTAAAAAAGCGCATACCGTGATTAAGGTTGGTGGTGGAAATGGAAGCCATGGTGTTCGTACTTCAAAAGGCGAATACTTTAACTTTAGTCATTTTGGTTGCGGAACATTCGAAGATGTAAAAACATATATTAGCGAATTGATGGTCATTGAACCCTATCGATTATTATATGAGGCTGAACGGCTAAAAAACGAATGGAGAATTCACAATATCTTTGACTACCTGACGGTAGATGAAAATGTTGTATGTATAACGCCGTTTCAGACAATTACATCGCAATTGCGTGAGTTATTACGAAAAGATAATCCAAAAGGAACGGTTGGCGTAGGAGTTGGTGAAACAGTACTCGATACTGAACAATATCCAGATCTGGTAATCAGAGTAAAAGATATTGATCAACCAAATTTGCGACAAAAATTAGAAGCCATTCGCGAAGAAAAACGTACTGTTTTTAAAAATATCATTTCTAATCAGGGTGCATTTCATTTTGCATTTTGGGAACCTGATAAGGCAACAGCAAAAGGATTAGTTGATTTATTGGAGGATCCTACGTTGGTTGATAGAACTATTGAAACATTCAGAAAATTCAGATCAAGCATAACAATGGTTGATCGGGATTATTTGAAAAATAATATTCTATCAAAAGATGGAACAATTGTAGTAGAAAGCTCACACGGAATTTTGACCGACAGATTTTATGGTTTTCATCCGCACGTATCGCAATTGCGAACATTGCCAATATTCACACTCAATTTATTAAAAGAATGCGGGTATGATGATGAGATTATAAAGCTTGGCGTATGTCGTGTATATGCAATCCGTCACGGTGCCGGACCAATGGTTACAGAATCACCAGAAATGATTGATTCGCTATTGCCAGG
>CAZSCW010000016.1:0-10947 GCA_964605495.1 uncultured Candidatus Saccharibacteria bacterium | reverse complement strand
CAATTTTTAAAACAAATGGGTAAACCTGATGTTGATGAAATTAGCGGACTATCACCCGCAATTTCAATTGATCAAAAATCTCGATCAAATAACCCGCGTTCGACAGTTGCAACCATTACAGAAATTTATGATTACTTGCGAGTGTTGTATGCACGTGTAGGGAAACCGTACTGTGTAGAATGTGGACGGAAAATTGAAAAACTTTCAACAGAAGAAATCTTAAATTTTATTGAAGAAAAAATTAAAAAGTTCCAAGCAGCGAACAAGGGTAAAAAAGCAATCATGGGTGTTGAATGGAATAATACTCAGGTACAAATCTTGTCACCAGTTGTTCGTGGACGAAAAGGTGAATATTACCAAATGTTATATGACATGCTTGGTAAAGGGTTTTTACGAGCCCGTATTGATGGGTCAATGAAAAGTCTACGAGAAAAAATAACACTCGATAAAAATTCAAAACATGACATTGATTTTCTGGTAGACGAAATTGCAGTGCATGAATTCGTTGATAATCCAAAAGCTGCAACAGAACGATTAGCAGAAGCAGTTGAAATTGGATTACTTGAAGCTGAAAACATGGTTCGTATTGTGTTTTCTGTCCCAGGTGAAGATTTGGAAAACATGACAGAAGAAGCAAAAGCAGACCGAGAGTTTTTGATGTCTGCAACGTTATCATGTCCACATGATGGGTTTTCATATCCAGAAGTTGAACCTCGATTGTTTTCATTCAACAGCCCGTACGGCGCATGTCCTGAATGTAATGGTTTAGGAACATATCATTTGTTTGGAAATGAAAATGATGATGTATGTAAAGTATGTAATGGAGCACGATTGCGACCAGAGGCGCTCAATGTATTTTTACACGGTAATACTGATAGTGCGCGTGTAACAGAAAAAAACAGATCTGAGTTTAGTAACATTGTAGATATTACCAACTTATCCATTGAGGATGCTATTGGGTTTTTTTCTGAATTGGAACTATCTAAAAAAGATCGTGAAATTGCAAAAGTTATTCTAAAAGAAATTGAGGATCGGCTATTGTTCATGTATGACGTAGGATTACAATATCTGGCATTGAACCGACGTGCAAATACGCTTTCAGGTGGAGAAGCACAGCGAATTCGTCTAGCGTCACAATTAGGTTCACAATTAGTAGGAGCATTATATGTATTAGATGAACCAACAATTGGCCTCCATCAACGCGATAACGATCGATTGATCAATACATTGAAAAACTTACGTGATGTTGGGAACACAATTATCGTTGTAGAGCACGACGAGGATACTATTTTTGCATCTGATTATATTGTTGATATTGGACCAGGTGCAGGTGTGCATGGTGGTAATGTAATTGTGCAAGGTAATTTAAAAGAATTACTGGCTGGAAAAAATAAAGAACAATCACTAACTATTGATTATCTGCAGGGTGTAGCACGAGTTGAAATTCCACATGAACGACGAGATAAAGATAAAGGATGGTTAAAAATTCACGGGGCACACATACATAATATTAAAAACCTGAATGCAGAATTACCACTTGGGCGTATGTCAGTTATTTCTGGAGTATCTGGTTCTGGTAAATCATCATTCATGTATGATGTAGTATATAAAAATCTACAAGGGTTATTAGAACGACGCTCACGAACAGCAAAAATATTTAATGCATCATCATTTGAAAAAACAGGAGAATTGTCACGTGTGATTATGATTGATCAGTCACCAATTGGGCGAACTCCGCGATCGAACCCGGCAACCTACACTGGTGCATGGACATTCATTCGCGATTTATTTGCGAGTACTTCAGAGGCACGTGTGCGTGGTTGGAAGTCATCTCGATTTTCATTTAACGTAAAAGGCGGACGGTGTGAAGCGTGCCAAGGGAATGGTGAAATTGCAGTTGAAATGCATTTTTTGCCAACCGTATATGTGACCTGTGATGTGTGTAATGGAAAACGTTTTGATAAAGAAACATTAAAAGTATTTTATAAACCAAGTAATGCGAAAAAAGGGAGTAATATTTATGAGGTTCTTGAAATGACTATAGAGGAGGCATATGAATTCTTTTTCGATATTCCAGCTATTGCTGACCGGTTACGATCATTACTCGATGTTGGACTTGGATATATTAAACTTGGGCAGTCTGCAAACACTCTTTCTGGCGGGGAATCACAACGTGTAAAAATCAGTTCAGAATTATATCGACCGATGACCCAAAAAACAATTTATTTATTAGATGAACCAACCGTCGGGCTTCATTTTGAGGACGTAAAACGATTGATTCAAGTATTAAATAAATTAGTAGAACGAGGCAATACGGTGGTACTGATTGAACACAACCTAGACGTCATAAAGTGTGCAGATTTCATCCTTGACTTTGGCCCAGAGGGTGGAACCGGAGGAGGTACTATTGTTGCAAAGGGAACCCCAGAAGATGTAGCTAATAACCCAGGCAGCCATACAGGTAAGTATTTGAAAAAAATCTTGAAAAAGAAATAAAGGACAAAATGGTCGATTATTTGACCCTATGTTCTTTACAATTGTCAAAATATATTGATTTATAAGTATCCCTGGGTATTTGACTTTTATTTTACCCTGTGATACTATATTTTAACAACAAGAGGAATCCCGCACGATGACTTTCTGTTATACATTTATTATCCGTTTTTATAACTTTCTTTGAATAATATGGGAAAAGTATCCGTAACATTTAAACCAAAACAGACGACTAAAAAACTCTTGAAGCATCTCCAAGATCGAGCTCAACAAGTGGTTATTAATCGTTTCGGTTTGGAAAATGATGGTGAACAAATGACACTCGAAGCAATCGGTCAACGATATGGTATTACTCGGGAACGAGTTCGACAAATTGAAAATTTTGCATTAAATGCGATTAAAAAATCTGAAAGCTTCCACGAAGCAGAAGAAATTTTTAAAGAATTAAAACAGGTTATTAATAACCTTGGTGGAATAGTTGCAGAGGATGATTTACTCCCAATGCTTGCTAATGACAAAGTAACTCAAAACCATGTTGGACTATATCTTGTACTTGGTGATAATTTTAAAGAAGCAAAAGAAGATCATACTTACAAAAAACGATGGATTGTAGATACTCATGTTGCTGATCGTGTTCACAAAGCATTGATCGACATTCATGGAGGACTTGCAGAACATGATTTAGTTTCTGAAAATGAAATTATCGATCGTATTATGTGTCATGATGGTGTATGTGAAATTACAACTCATAAAGTTGATGCTGCTATGGTTAAACGATGGTTGTCTGTTTCAAAAACATTATCATCAAATAAACTTGGTGAATGGGGACGAGCTAGTTCTCCAAACGTGAAAACTCGTGGAGTAAAAGATTATGCATATTTGGTTATGCGTCGCCACGGTTCACCAATGCATTTTCGAGAAGTTGCTGCGGGAATTAACAAAACATTTGGCAAAAAAACTCATATTGCGACTTGCCACAACGAATTAATCAAAGATGATCGATTTGTATTGGTTGGACGAGGTGTATATGCGTTAAAAGAATGGGGTTACAAAACTGGTGTTGTCCGGGACGTGATCGCAGATATTTTAAAAGCAGAAGGACCAATGAGTAAAGAAGACGTAGTTGAAAAAGTAATGAAAGAACGATACTTGAAGAAAAATACTATTTTAGTAAATCTTCAAAATCCAAAATATTTCAAGAAAAACAAAGACGGATTATATACAGCTGCATAAAACTACCCAATGGGTGGTTTTTTGTTGATTTATTTTATGATATACTGGCATCAACATGGTTGAGTTTATTATCCAAGTATTAACAGATTTTATAATTCCATTGCTGATGAAAACAGCAATTATTTGGGTACCCATTGTTTGTTATATTATTGGTAAAAAAATCTGGCTCGAAATTCTTGAAAAGGAGGCATTGCTTAAAATGGATTGGATTATGCTCGAAATCAAAGTTCCACGAAATGTGCATAAAATTCCTCAGGCAATGGAAATTATTTTTTCTGGATTGGAACAGGGAACTCCGGATGATGATTGGTTTAAAAAATGGTGGAAAGGGGAACATATTGCTGCTTTTTCTTCACTTGAAATTGTTTCCATAGAAGGTAATGTTTATTTCTTTATCAGAACCCAAAAGAAAAATAGAGACACATTAGAATCATTAATTTATTCACAGTATCCAGGAGCAGAAGTTAGTGTAGTAGATGACTATACACGTTATGTTCCAGAATGGAAACCGAATAATGGATGGGTGCTAGATGCTGCTGAGTTTCATTTAACTAAAGATGATCCGATCCCAATTAAAACATATTTAGATTATGGATTGGATGCAAAATCATTATCATTGGAAGAAGAACAAAAGATTGATCCAATTACACCATTAATCGAAGCACTAGGTTCATTAAAACAAAATGAACAGTTATGGATACAAATTGTAGTTCGACAAGCAACAAAACGATACAAAAATGCAAAAGGTGAAGATTTAGAGTGGATAAAACAAGGAAGAGAGTTTGTTGATAATCTGATCAAAGAGCACAGTAATACTGTAATTGGAGAAGGAGAAAAAGCAAAAAAGGTTGGAGGTTATAAAAACCTATCTCCAGCAGATCAAGAAACAGTAGACGCAATAGAGCGAAGTATTCGGAAGCCTGGTTTTGATGTAGGGATTCGTGCATTATATATTGCAAAACAGGAAAATGATAAAAAACGAATGGGTGCGATAAAAACTGCCTTCAAACAATTTAATTCTCAACATTTAAACTCATTTAAAGCTGTTGGAGTTGGATATAAATATCCATGGCAAGATTTAGATAATATGCGAAAAAATGAAGATCTTAAGAAAATGTTCAAACAATATATTAATCGATCATTTTTCTACGAAGGACTAATGGAAAAGAAAAAAATATTTACTCTTAATACAGAAGAGCTTGCTACAATATTCCACTTCCCAGGACGTGTTTCAACAACTGGATCGTTTGAGCGAATTCAGGCTCAGAAAGCAGAACCTCCTGCAAATCTTCCTATTTAATAACATGGAACCAGAATTACCATCACCAGAATCACAAATAATAGAAACAACCCAGAACAATAATTCCGGGTTGTTTCATTATATTTTTATTATACTTGCAGTGTTTGCGCTCTGTGTATTGTTGGTGATTGCTTATTTTTCTAAAGCCCCAAATTCTTTTCAGAAAGATACTTTGATTACAGTGTATTCAGGTATGACCACGAAAGATCTAGGAGCAGTGTTAGAAAGTCAGGGTGTTATTCGTTCTGGAAAATGGTTTCGATTGATTTTATCAATGCGCTGGAAAAACGAATCAATCAGAGTCGGTGATTATATTTTTGAAAAACCACAACCGGTGTTTACGGTAGCCTATCGTGTTACTCATGGAATATACGGGAATAGTCGAATCAAAGTAACTTTCCCAGAGGGGATCAGTGCACGGGCTATGGGTGAAATTTTACTTAAAAATATTCCAGAATTTGCGATAGCTGATTTCTTGAGTAAAACACAATCACAAGAAGGATACTTATTTCCGGATACTTATTATTTTTTTAGAACAATGTCAGTAGATCAGATTATCGAAATTATTACCAATCAATTTGATAGTAAGTTGAAAATTTTTGATGACTTGTTCCAAGGAGACACTACAAAAAATAATATTTATGGGAAAAAGAGAACTCTCAAAGAGATAATAACCATGGCATCTATTTTAGAACGTGAGGCAAACAACGGAGATGAGGCAAAGATTATTTCTGGAATTTTGTGGAAACGAATTCAAAAAAATATGCCACTACAGGTTGACGCTACTTTTTTATATACGATTAATAAAGGAAGTAATAGTTTAACAATTGCGGACCTGCGAAAGGATGGTCCTTATAATACATACACACGAACTGGTCTTCCGGCGGGGCCAATCGGTAATCCCGGTGAAATAATGATTCGAGCTGCGCTTGAACCGATTGATTCTCCTTATTGGTATTATTTACATGATAGTAAGGGTGATATACATTATGCGAAAACATATCAAGAGCATTTAAAAAATAAACAAAAATATATCAAATAATCCATCGGTCAAGATGGGTTTTTTGTATGACTCTGCTATACTCATAATTATATGAAAGGAAAACGATTAGCTTTTGTCGATTTGGAAACTACGGGTATTAATCCGTTCACTCATGAAATTATTGAAATTGGATGTTTGGTTGCAAAACAAAACGATAACGGTGAATGGGTAACGGTTGAAGAATTTGAGTTTAAAGTAAAACCAGAACATATTGAAACTGCTCAACCAGAGGCTCTTCGTATTAATCATTATGATGAGTCAGTATGGATGTTTGCACATACACAGGAGCAAGCACTTCAGACTTTATCTCAAAAATGTGATGGCTGTGTTATGGTTGGCCAGAATGTTAGTTTTGACTATGCTTTTCTGGCTGCAAAATTTGGAAAATATAATATAAAAGATCCATTTTTTTATGCGAAACTCGACACTATTTCCCTTGCGTATATGCGATTTCGAAAGGATACAACTATGACTAGTTTTACACTTCGCGAACTATGTGAACGGTTAGGTATTAAAAATGAAAAAGCGCACAGTGCATTAGCGGATATACGCGCAACATTTGAAGTGTTTAAACGATTAATGGTGATTTAATACGAGGGGAATGAACCCTTGTGTTTTTATTTAATTCATGGTATGGTTTTGCAAAGAATTAAAGGAACTAATTGTTAATTAAAAAATTAAAAAATATGAGATGGAAGAAGAATTGGTAGAGAAACGTGTTTCTCGATTTCTAAAAAAATTTACTAAAATGCCCTACTCAGAAGAATTAGCAGACTTTATTAAAAGGATATTAATTCTAACAGGGGAACAACCCGCAATGGGTAAAGAGGCATTAGATCATTTTACTGAATATTTTGATGACCTAGTAAAAAGTTATCTAGGCGAAAAAATTATTTTGTCAAAAGGTCAATACGTTGCGATTGTTGGCGATGCATATATTGATGAAAAAGTAATTGTTAATATGCTTGCCGAATATGGTGTTAAAAAATCTAATATCAAATGTTGTTTGGATTTTCAAAAGTATAAAAACGGTAAGTATTCTGACCTACTCAACAGTGATCAATGCGTTGCAATCATTTTTGGTGCGATACCACATCGCGCAAAAGATGTAGACGAAAGAGTATTGGCACATAAAATTTTTTATGCAACACAAAAAGGGGGTAAGGTTTTAAAGTTGACCAAAGAATCACTCAGGGATATTTTGCCTGAGGTTGTAGAAAAACTGAAGAAAATTTGATCATACAATAAAGGTATTCCTAATTGGGATACCTTTTTATTTTTTTCATTTTCTGTTAAGGTGCAGATACTATTATGTGGTTTTTTAAAATACTCATTAATATAGTTAAAAAACCTGGCTCTGGAAAGCGGGTTTTTGTTGGTGTCTCAGGAGGTGTTGATTCATCGGTTGCTGCATTGCTTTTAAAATTATACGGATATGATGTTACTGGTGTTTTTATTCGTACATGGCAACCCGACTGGATAGAGTGTACCTGGCGTGATGAACGACGGGATGCGATGCGTGTTTGCGCATATATAAATATCCCGTTTATTGAACTTAATCTTGAACATGAATATAAAACAGGGGTGGCTGACTACATGATTGCAGAATATAGAAAAGGACGAACTCCTAATCCGGATGTGATGTGTAATCGTGAAGTAAAATTCGGTGGATTTTTACGATATGCCATGGAACATAAAGCAGACTACATTGCAACAGGACATTATGCACAGAACAATAACAATCAATTGATAAAAGGCAATGATATAGCAAAAGATCAGTGTTATTTTTTGTGGACACTTACCAATGAACAACTTTCACACAGCCTGTTTCCAGTCGGTCATTTACCAAAAAAATATGTACGACTATTAGCAAAATTGTTTGGCTTGCCAACAGCAGTAAAAAAAGATTCACAAGGAATTTGTTTTATTGGTGATATAGATATGAAGGAGTTTCTCAAACATTATATTGAGGAGGCCCCAGGAGATGTTATTAATGAAAAAGGAGAAGTTATCGGTACTCATGATGGTGTATTATTTTATACCTTAGGTGAACGTCATGGTTTTCATATTACCAAAAAGGGAACAGACGATAAACCTTATTATGTAGTAGGGAAAAATATAGAGCATAATCAATTGATAGTATCAGAAAAACAGGAACAATTTTCGCAAAATATAACCCAATCAATACTTTTGCGTGATATTGTTTTCAGGGTTATTATTGATGATAAAAAAATATACCAAGCACAAATTCGTTATCATGGTGAATTTAAAAATTGCCAATTAATTAGAAACGATAATGAATATTCAGTAATATTTAACGAAACGGACCATACGATAGCACCAGGTCAATCAATCGTATTTTATGATGGGAATGTTTGTATTGGAGGAGGTATTGTAACGTAATATAATTATATATGAACAGAAAAATTATAGACATCATTATTATTATTTTTGCCATCATAGGATTGGCTTTTTCTGGTGTGTTTATTGCAATGCAGTTTGGGTGGTTAAATGTTCGAGGAACTATTCAAGAACGGAATGAATCAATTAAAAATGCAAGTTCTGGATTTTTTAAAATTAAAAATGACCATGGAATTGAAACACGTGCTACCATGTTGTGTAAAATTCATACCCTTGCTAATTACGCACCTCAAACTGCCCAAGCAATTAATCAGGTTTTAGAAATTAATAAAAATGAAGAACTTGCTTCTACTATGTTTGCAACTGCGCGGATAAGGTTTGCAGGAACTTCGTTTGATCGCGAGATTAGTAATTGTGATACAGTTATTATTCCAGACACAACACCGTTGGCACAAACTGCATATGTTTGGGCAGATTCTGCAGAATGGCAGGTAATTAAATCTGCATTTATTCGTGATCAAGAATATATTACAAAAGCAGCAAAAGATGCTGGAATATCACCACGGTATTTATTAGGAGGAATCATTGGAGAGCAATTCAGGTTTTTTACTAATGCACGTGATTCATTTAAACAATATTTTGAACCACTAAAAATTCTTGCATCACTTTCGAAATTCTCATTTGGTATTGCAGGACTGAAACCTGAAACTGTAAAACGAATTGATGAACAACTACAAAATCCAGGATCAGTATTTTATCTTGGGCCAGATATGGAGAATGTAATAACATACCCAGAAGGTTCTGATCATGATGCGCTTCGTTTTGAACGGATCACTGATACAAAAAATACGTATTACTCATACTTATATGCAGGATTATTCATGCGGCAGGTTATTGCACAATGGCAACATGCTGGGTATGATATTTCAACACGACCAGAGGTTCTCTCTACGTTGTATAATCTTGGGTTCAATAGATCAATTCCAAAACCAAATCCTGGAGCTGGAGGTGCACCAATTACCATTGATGGAAAAGAGTATTCTTTTGGAGAACTAGGTTATCAATTTTATTATTCTGGGGAATTGTTAAATGAATTTCCATATTAAAAACACTTGTCATACACAAGTGTTTTTAATATAATGAACGTATGAATTATATTTTTGATCCTCAATTTTTATTAGTAATTACTAAGGTGTGCCTAGCGATGATTCTTGGGTTACTATTAGGATTAGAGCGTATTTACGCTCATAAAACTGTTGGGTTGCGTACGTATGCATTGGTGACTATTTCAACTTGTTTCTTTATTATTATTTCATTGTATATTGGTACAAATATTGCTCATTTAGGAGATGGTTTTAATCCTGCATTTATTGCTGGTTCAGTTATTTCTGGTATTGGATTCTTGGGTGCAGGGTTGATTATTTTTAATGATAATCATATTCAAAATCTAACCACAGCTGCTGGATTATGGGTTTGTGCCGGAATTGGAATTGCTTGTGGTTTTGGAATGTTTCGGGAGGCTATATTTTTAACTATCCTAGCATTTTTTGTTCTTGCTATTTTATCTACCGTTGAACGACATTTGCGTTTAAAATTTTTTCCAGATCCGCAATTCGTAGAACAGGAAAAAAAGAAAAGATCCATATCTACTAAAAAAATTGCTACCAAATAGCATTTTTTTGTTGTTTATAATTTCTAGGGTATACTGATTATCTATGAAATCAAGGAAACAATCTTTACCTAAAACTGTGATAAAAACGGTCTGGGATCTGGGTCTACTCTATAAAAATGCAAAGGACCCACAAATTGAAAAAGATATGAAATCTATAGAATTGGCATGTGATCAATTTTCAAAAAAATGGTCAAAAAATCAATCATACAGAACAAATACAAAAGTTCTGTTACAGGCATTAAAAGATTATGAAAAACTAGAAGGCTCTGTAAAAGATGCAAAACCTTTATCTTATTTTTATTTAGCACGGGACTTGGACAGTAATAATAAATCAATCACTTCGCAATTGACGAAAATGACAGAACGAATTACCAAAGCAACAAACAAAGTTATTTTCTTTGAATTACATTTGGGTACGTTAGATAAAAAAATACAACAAACTGTTTTAACTAATACAGATTTTAAACAGTATCATTATTTCTTGGAAAAAATATTTGAACAATCAATCCATCAGTTATCAGAAACAGAAGAAAAAATAATGACACTGAAAATGTTGCCTTCGTATCAAATGTGGGTAGACATGAATGAAAAAGCAATAGGGACATTAACGGTAAAATGGGGGAAGGAGAATCTCTCTATTCATAAAGCTTCTGGCATACTACCTACGCTTCCGCGGCCACAACGGGCAAAGTTAAATGAACTAATAAAACAACAATATAAATCAATTGCATTAATTGCAGAATCTGAAATTAATGCAATTGTTCAGAATAAAAAAATTAATGATGAATTACGTCGATATGATCATGCGTACAGTGCAACAGTGTTGGAATATCAGAATACAGAATC
>CAZSCW010000015.1:0-11179 GCA_964605495.1 uncultured Candidatus Saccharibacteria bacterium | reverse complement strand
ATGGCCAGCATGTACCGGATTGAATCGTCCACAATATACTGCAAGTGTTTTCATAATACTTATATACTAAATTAAGATAGTGTATGTCAAATATTTAAAACGTGTTTTATCAATACACAATTGACTTTTTAGTAATTTGTTATACTATAATTAAAAATAAAACCAATGGCAGACATACCCGAATTAAAGAAAAAGCGATTATCTGAAGATAGTCGCAGGAAACGTCTAGAATTGTGGCGTGATGCATTCCAGGCGCTCGACAAAAATCTCAAGATCGTTCTATATTTCGAAGACGAATTTGAAATACTGTGCAAGAAGTTAATTACTGCACAAGTTAAAGTTTCACCTATCTATGAATTTAGAATATTAATAACGAATATTCCTACAGAATTAAAACTGGATTATCTTATAGGATGTTCCTGGGATCGAATGTTTTCAAATAAAGGAATAGGATCTGATGTGTTTTATAAAAACCATCCAGCCGTTCTTTGTTTTCCAGATTCACAAAAATGGGAAGGGTTTTACGAAATTCTTTGGAATTATCGCGAAAAGAAAATAAAAGGGATTCCGTATATTCCAAGAGGGGTCCGTAGAAAGACAAAACAACTTAAAAAATAACAAAAGCGGGCTATATGCTCGCTTTTTTATATATATTTGGTACCATCGTCTATATGAATAAAACTGATGGGAAACTTCACCCTATAACCCAAATTACCAATGACATGGTCCGTATTTTTACCGATATGGGATTTTCAGTTGCGATGGGGCCTGAAATGGAAACCGAATGGAATAACTTTGATGCACTGAACGTTCCAGCTGACCACCCAGCCCGCGACATGCAGGATACATTCTGGATCAAGACTGACGGAAAACCTATGCCCGACGAACTTGGAAGAAGTTTACGACCAGTAATGCGAACTCATACTTCACCAGTACAGATTCGCTACATGCAGGAGTTTATCAATTCTGGAAAATCACTTGAAACTGATACGATTGCAATTATTGCACCAGGTAAAGTATTCCGAAACGAAGCAACCGACGCAACGCACGAGGCACAATTTCATCAGATCGAAGGGTTGGTGGTTGGTAAAAATATTACCATGGGCGATCTGAAGGGAACATTACTTGAATTTTTCAAAAGATTTATTGGACCAGATGCAGAAATTCGCTTGCGGCCAAGTTTCTTTCCGTTCGTAGAGCCAGGGCTTGAGGTTGATGTTCGTGTAGGTGATAAATTTATTGAAATGCTCGGCGCAGGATTAGTTCATCCAAACGTTTTGGAAAATGCTGGAATTGATCCAACGAAATACTCTGGATTTGCATTCGGAATGGGAATTGATCGATTAGTGGTACTAAAAACTGGAATCAAGGATATTCGATATTTATACCAAGGAGATCTAAGAATTAATCAGTTTTAATTATGAAAAATTTAGAAAGAACTTTAAAAATATTAGACACATTTGATTTAGATACAAGTCAGTATTGCATAGTTAGTAGTGGATCACTTGCAGCAAGAGGAATTCGTGATTGTAATGATTTAGATATTATTACTACAAATAAACTTTGGGAGAATCTCAAATTAAAATATCCAGATCATATAAAAGTGGTCCCAAAAATATGCACAGTGATTTCGTTTGGAGAAGTTGAGTTTTTAGGCGAATTTACAGATTCTAATGAACCAAAATATTCTTCAGAATATCAAATAGAAACAGCAGATATTATAAATGGAAAAAGATATCAAAATCTAGAAATAATAAAGTATTACAAGAAGGCTAATGCTAGGGAAAAAGACCTAAAGGATTTAGAATTGATAGAACAATATGAAAATATCTTATAACTGGCTACAATCATATATTGCCGAAACTCTTCCAGAGCCGGAAAAACTTGCCGAGAAAATAATCTTTGGTGCTTTTGAGGTAGAGGAATCTGAACAAATTGAAAACGATACAGTTTTTGAAATAAAAGTGTTACCTGATCGTGCGCACGACTGCCAATCACATCACGGAATAGCACGCGAGGTTGCAGGACTACTTGGATTAACATTCAAGGATACAAATGAATATTTCAAAACAATCGACGGTTCAGCTACTGATTTGAAAATTGATATTCAAACAAAATTATGTCGACGTTACATGGGTCGCATTATTCGTGGCGTAAAAATCGGACCATCACCAGATTGGGTAAAGAATTACCTGGAAGCAATCGGACAGCGTTCGATTAATAACATTGTGGATGCGACAAATCTTGTTATGTTTGATGTTGGACAACCAACACATGCTTTTGATGCGAAAAAAATATATGGAAATAAAATAATAATCGCGACGGTAGATCAGGAGACAAATGTTCCAATTCTTTCTGGTGAATCAAAACAATTACTGGCAGGCGAAATGGTCATCATGGATGATAAAAATATTCTAGCCATTGCAGGAGTAAAAGGTGGAACAAAAGCTGAGGTTGATGAAAATACAACTGATATTTTAATTGAGGTTGCAAACTTTGACCCTGTTTCAGTACGAAAGACTGCGCGACGATTAAATATTCTGACAGATTCTGCAAAACGTTTTGAAAATGAATTAACTCCTGAACGCGCAGATCTGGCAATGCGTGAACTGTCTGCACTGATCATGGAAATGTGTCCTGATGCAACATTCGAAGAAGTTGTTGATATCTACCCGAATCCTGTCACACAAGGCCATGTACAGTTCAGTACTGGTTATATTAATACACGACTTGGTACAGACATGTCGGCTGAAGCGATTACTAAAATCCTAACTAGTTATAACTATGAATTTGCAGAAGATGCAGGAGTGTTCACTGTTGCAGTTCCATTTGAACGAATCGATATTACAGGACCGCACGACATGATCGAAGAAATTGGACGAGCATATGGATATAATAATATTCCAGCAACACTTCCAAATTTAACAACAGCACCGGAACTTAATCCTGAATTTGCAAAAATCTGCGCTATCAAATCTGATTTGATTTCAAAAGGATATCACGAGGTAATGAATTATACCTTCGTTAAAAAAGGTGATTATGAAGTTGCACGCGGAGCAGTAGGAAAATCTGCACTTCGCAAGAATCTGATAGACGGAATGAAGGATTCATATGAAATAAATCGATTGAACAAGGAGTTGCTCGAAATTGATGACATGAAAATATTTGAAATCGGTACTGTCTTTGCAAAATCTGGTGAAGAATTTCATATTGCATATGCTGACAAGAAGGGAATTAATGAAATGACACTGGATGAATATACTGAGAAGAATAATCTTGAAATTTCAAACAGCTCATATGATATTCCAGAAGTTACTTCAAACCTGCAAAACTTCGTAATGTGGTCTGAATATCCATATATTGCACGAGACATTGCCGTATGGGTTCCAGAATCTATTTCAGCAAATACTGTAGAGGATTTGATCCGAGTTAATACAAACGACCTGTTAATGAAAGGTCCACGATTATTTGATACATTTACAAAAGACGGAAAAACATCATATGCATTCCGAATGGTATTCCAATCAAATACACGAACATTGGTAGAACAGGAAATTACAGACATCATGAATAAAATCACGACCAGCCTTCAGAATGAAGGTTGGGAAGTGCGATAAAAAACTGTATTTTGCAGTTTTTTATTTTCTAATATTTTTCTCATTGAAAAGGAATGGTTTGTTGACATTAATATTCAATCATGTACAATGGTAGGGAATTGTTCCTTATTCCCAATATGTCCCTGAGGCAACTCAAACTATTGGGTGCATAAATCCCGCCGATTAATTCGACGGGATTTTTCTTGCATTTTTTAAAAAAATCTGTATAGTATCCATATTATGACAACCGTATCAGCAACAATTCGAAACAAGTCTGAAAACGCAGGAGCAATCCGTGCAGCAGGCAACATTCCAGCCGTAATCTACGGATCAGGAATCAGTGAACCAATCCACGTATCAGTAGAACGCGAAGCTTTCAAAAAAGCTTGGAAAATGGCAGGTGGATCATCAGCAGTAGCAGTTTCAGTTGATGGGAAAAATTATGATGTTATCATCCATGATTTCCAAATTGATCCTGCAACTGATGTAGTAATTCATGCAGACTTCTTTGCGCTTGATAAAGCTAAAAAAGTAACAGTAGGTGTTGAACTCGAATTCGTTGGAGTTTCAGCAGCACTTAAATCTGGAACAGGTACACTTGAAAAAATGATGCATGAAATTGAAGTTGAAGGTCTTCCAAAAGACTTACCAAAATCAATCGAGGTAGACATTTCATCACTTGAAAACGTTCATGATCAAATCCATGTTAAAGATTTGAAAATACCATCAGGTGTTGTAGCTAAAAACGATCCTGAAGACGTAGTTGCGGTAATCACTGGACTCCAAGAGGAAGTTGAATCTCCGGCTGAAATTGACCTTTCAGCTATCGAAGTTGAGAAAAAAGGAAAGAAAGAAGAAGAAACAGAAGAATAATTATAGAAAAACCACTGATAATCAGTGGTTTTTTGTTATAAGTAAGATAACCACTAGGTAAACCGTCTACTCTTTGATATAATAATCGATATGAAAACAGGTTTCAAAAAGTTATTTACATGTTTATGCTTAATTGCAATCCTCGGAACCCCGATGATTTCTTTTGCGCAAGTTTCCGATGCAGAACGTGCGCAATTAGAAAAAGAGTTGGCTCAATTACAAGATGAAATTGCGCAAAAACAAAAAGAATTAGATGCTCAAAAGAAAAATTCAGCGTCCCTTACTAATGACGTATCGATATTAACTGCCCAGATCAATAAAGCCAAACTTGAAATTGTAGCAAAGAATAAAGTATTACAACAACTAGGTGGTCAAATCAACCAAAAAGATAAAACAATTCAGACACTAGATACAAAACGTAGCCGCCAAGAAGAATCACTTTCTCAAATATTGCGCAAAAAATACCAAATGGACAATTCAACGCTGGCAGAAATCCTTCTATCAAAACAGACACTCTCTGGATTTTTAGGAGAAGTAGATAATCTACAATCTATCAACGAAGGTATTCAAACTTCATTTGGTATCATCAAAAAAACAAAAGAATTAACGGCAGCGGAAAAAGAAGCATTGGAGCAGAAAAAAAATCAAGAGAATGATGTTAAGTATCAATTAGAAAACCAAAAAAAATCAGTAGAAACAACTCAGGCTGAAAAAAATAGAATGCTCTCAATCAGTAAAGGGCAAGAAAAAAACTATGAAGCAGTAATTAAAGATCGTCAGGCACGTGCTGCACAAATTCGATCACGACTCTTTGAATTGCGTGGTCAAAAAGGTATTGCATTTGGTGATGCATATAAATATGCCGTTGAAGCAAATCGTGCAACAGGTGTTCGTCCAGCGTTTGTACTTGCTATTCTTACACAGGAATCAAGTCTTGGTAAAAATGTTGGTCAGTGTAACATTGGGGGAAGTTCAAAAACATGGCAACAATCAATGCCAGGACCAGCAGATATTGCAGCTGGAAAATCTCGCCGTGATGACGAATCTGCATTCTTACGAATTACTAAAAAGCTTGGATTAAATCCTGATACCACACCAGTATCATGTCCACTGGCCAGTGGTGGTTGGGGAGGGGCAATGGGGCCATCTCAATTCATCCCAACCACATGGGAACTATTCGAAAATAGAATTGCAAAAGCAGCTGGTGCAAGCACAGCTAACCCATGGAATCCAGAGCATGCAGTAATTGCAACCTCTATTTACGTTGGAGATTTAGGTGCAAATGCTCAAACGTATACTGCAGAACGAAATGCGGCCTGTAAATACTATTCAGGGCGCGCATGTAGTGGTTCGAACGAATTCTATGGTAATTCTGTTATGAACATTGCCGCAAAACTCCAGAAAGATATAGATTTCTTGAAGGATAATTAATTGATACGTATAAACCTTAAAACCCTCTCGCCTGAGAGGGTTTTTCTTGCATATTTATAAAAATATGCTACTATAAGTGAATTATGAAAAAAGACATTCATGCTAAAAATTACCGACCTGTAGTATTCGTTGATGCAACTAATGGATCAATGTTTTTAACTGGTTCTACTATTGCAACTACTGAAACAGTAATGTTCGAAGGTAAAGAATACCCAAAATATACTGTAGAAACATCTAGTACTTCACATCCTTTTTACACAGGACAAGAAAAAGCATTAGATACTGCTGGACGTGCTGAAAAATTCAAAAGTCGCGCTTCAAAAGCTGGTAAAAAATAGTTACGATATTAATAAAAAGTCATTTCGAGCATCTCGGGTGGCTTTTTATTATGTAACTTGTTAAGCTGTATACATAATGTATGAACATTGATGAACTAAAACAAAATCCGCGAACACAATATCACGCCCAAGAATTGGAGCGACTTTTGCGTGAGGAAACAGAGTCACGCGAACTAGCTGAATCAGATCCATCACTAGCCGAAATGGCAGCTGAAGATCTAAAGAAAATTGCAGAAACTCGTACAATGATTGAAACTCAAATTCAAGAAATTTTAGATAAAGAAAAAGAGGAAGAAGAATTTCCAAATGAAATCGTACTCGAAGTCCGTGCAGGTGCAGGAGGAGATGAAGCAGCTCTCTTTGCATATAATCTCGCAGAAATGTATGAACGTTATGCAGAAAAAATGGGGTGGAATTGGCGAACGATTGATATCTCAGACAATGATATCGGTGGGTACAAAGATGCCTCTTTTGAAATAAAAGGTCAAGATTGTTACAAATTATTACAGTACGAAACAGGGGCACATCGAGTACAACGAATTCCTGCAACAGAAAAACAGGGTCGTATTCATACATCAACCGCAACAGTTGCCATCATGCCGATTCGTAAGAAAATCACTATTGAACTCGATCCTGCAGAATTAGAATTTGAAACTTCACGCGCAGGTGGTGCAGGAGGGCAAAACGTAAACAAGGTTGAATCAGCGGTTCGTGTTATTCATAAACCGACAGGTATTTCATTTCGATCTACCGTAGAACGTTCGCAACTTGCAAACAAGGAACGAGTATTGAACTTACTCAAGGCAAAACTGCAACAGATTCATGATGAAACAGAGGCTGCAAAGCATTCTGAAAACCGAAAGAAACAGGTTGGTTCCGGTGATCGATCTGAGAAAATCAGAACATACAACTACCCTCAAGACCGTGTGACTGATCACAGAATCAAACAAAACTTCTCAAACATTCCAGGAATCATGGCGGGTAATATTGATAAAATATTACAAGCTCTGGCAGATGCAGAAAGCTTTGAAGATGGAGAATAATAAAAACACACAAATGGTGTGTTTTTATTTGTTATAAATTGAAAAACGCAGGACACCAAACTGATCTTTTTCTGAAGCAATTCCTGGTAATATTTTTTGAATTTCTTCCACTTGTTCTGGTTCATGTTCAATATATAAAACCCCGGCAGGCTTCAAAAATTGCCCTGATTTGATTAATATTTCTCGAATTAGCTCCATACCAGCTTTCCCGCCAAAAAGAGCTAAATCAGGCTCATACCCACGTACGCCGGTTCCAATTCTACCAGATAATTCTGGATCAATATAAGGGGGGTTACTGATAATAATATCATATTGATCAATAACATTTTCAAATAAATCTCCACCGTAAATTCGTGTTCGTTTTTCATCAATTTCGTTCTCTTTGATATTTTTTAAAATAGTCGTGTGGTGTGATTTATCAATTTCTACAAAATCAACAATACTATCTGGAATTGCTTTTGCAATTGAAACACCAACACATCCAGAACCTGCACAGAGATCTAATATTTTAGGGCTTTCTTTTGTTTTAATTTCATCAATAACAAGTTTAGCCCAGTATTCAGTTTCTGAACGGGGAATTAATGGGTGTGAATCCAAGTAAATTTTTGTACCACAAAATGGTTGCCATCCAATAACATAAGCAAGTGGTTCACCAGATTCTAATCGTTTTAAATCGTTTTCAAATTCTGGTGTTTTAACTCCATTATATTTTTCATTCAATAACCATTGTTGTTCTTGATTCATAACCCTGTTGTAGCAAATACGGGGTCATTTGTAAAATAAAAAACTGCATGTGTACATGCAGTTTTTGATATTTTATAAAATATCATGAATCATTCCATATTTTAATGCATCGTTTACATCAAAATAAGTTGGAGCAGGTCCTTCTAATATCTTTTTAGGAATTTTAGAGAAAGTTTTTCTGTGTATATCGTATGCAAATTCTCTGGTAATTTCAAACCCTTTTAATTCGGCTTGCATATTATCGACAGTTAATCCTTCGGCTGTTTTTTTAAACATTTGATGAATCAAAAACTTGGTATGCTTAGTCGCAAATCGATATTTACCTGATGCCAATAAAACATTTCCTGCACTTGCAACAATACCTGTACCAACAGTAGCGGTGTTTATATTTAACGCTAGGATAATATCATAAATACTAGTCACTTCCTCCACTGATCCACCAAAAGTAGATACAATGGTCACAATTTCTTTTTGTTGATCTTCTTTGTATTTATTAAAAACAAAATTCAAGTATTCTTTCCCGGTTTTAGCACTGATGTCTTCATTAAAATAGTAGACACGATCGGGATTGTTTTTTATAAAATCTAAAAGTTCTTTTTTGGTCATTCTTTTTGAGTTTTAATTGTTATTTAATCCATTTTATGTTATGATAACTCATATTAAACAATATGTCAAATAACCTTGGAAAACTGTATATTGTTGCAACACCGATTGGAAACTTATCTGATATGACTTTTCGTGCGGTTGAAATGTTAAAGTCTGTGGATTGTATTTTATGTGAAGACACGCGCATGACTAAAAAATTACTGGACCATTATGAAATAAAAAATAAAACAATCAGTTTTCATAGTCATTCAAAACTTGCACGGACCAATGATATTATCACCATGATCAGCGAAGGGAAGTCATTGGCACTGGTTTCTGATGCAGGAACACCCTGTATTTCTGATCCAGGAGTAATATTGGTTGCAGAAATACAGAAACATTTTGGTTCTGACGTTATTATTTCTCCAATACCAGGGGCAAGTGCATTGATTTCAGCGTTGTCCGCATCGGGACTACCTGCGCATGAATTTTCATGGAAAGGTTTTGTACCTCATAAAAAAGGGCGCGAAACATTTTTTCGGGATGTGGCAGACATTGAAACAACGGTAATATTTTATGAATCGGTACATCGTTTTATGAAAACACTGGAATCATTGACTGCGATCATTCCAGATCGTGAAATGGTGATAGCTCGAGAAATTACCAAAATGTTTGAAGAGTTCAAACGAGGAACAGTGACTGAAATATTTGATTACTACACAGCTAATCCAGACAAAATTCGCGGGGAATTTGTAATTATGGTTGGACCTAAAAATAGACGCTAAAAAACCAGATTATGTCTGGTTTTTATTTTAATTGGATATGCTATACTAATCAGGTATGAAACACGCAAAAATTCTCTTACTACTTGGTATCTGGTTTTTTGTTATTCCACTTTCAGGTATTCCTGTTGGAATTAAAAAAATACTCTTAGTAATACCTGCTTTATTATTAATCGCTATGGCAATTACCCGAATTCGTGCGGAACGAAAAAATAACGATCAATTTTCTGAAACGCAAGAAGAATTAATTCATGAACTAGCAGAAGATATCGCAGAAGACATTGTAGAGGAGGCAAACTACACAACCAATCAGGAATTGAAAAAATTAAGAGACATATTATAAATTATCCATTAACATTATCTTATGGAGAAAAAAGCATTTTGGATAATCGGAGGACTTGGAATAATAATTATAGTACTCCTATTTGTAGGGGTAGTTTTGGCGGAAAAATCTGATACAAAACAAGCTTTGCAAAACTATGCCGATGCGCAAACACCAGTTGGTGATATGGTAGCTCCACAGGTAATAGACCCTATACCTCCTGCAGAACCACAACCAGTAGTAACTCATATTACAACACCTACTAATGTTCGTGCATTATATATGTCTGCATGGGTAGCCAGTACACCCAGTATGCGTCAGAAAATTGTAGACCTGGTTGATTCGTCAAAAATAAATGCAGTGGTTATCGATATCAAAGACGCCACAGGTCGCGTGTCATTTTTAGTTAATGATCCGGTTATTAGTGATACAGGATCACCAAAAGACCTGATCAAAGATATTTCAGGATTAATTCAAACACTGCACGAAAAAAATATTTATGTTATTGGACGTATATCAGTTTTCCAAGATCCTTATTTAACGAAATTAAAACCTGAATGGGCAATTAAAACAAAATCAACCGGTGCCGTATGGAAAGACAGAAAAGGGCTTTCTTTCCTTGATCCAACAAAACAGGACGTATGGAATTATGTTGTTCATTTAGCACAATATTCACACAACCAAGGCTTCGATGAAATTAACTTTGACTATATTCGTTTTCCATCAGATGGAAATATTAGCGATATTAGCTACCCAACCTCTGCAGGATCAAAATCTGATGCAATTGAACAATTCTTTATTCATCTGCATGACGAAATGAAAAATTCAGAAATTACCACCTCAGCAGATTTATTTGGATTAACAACAGAAGCAAAAGATGATATGGGGATTGGTCAGGTGTTGGAAAAAGCGCTTCCTCATTTTGACTTTATTGCTCCAATGATTTACCCTTCACACTATCCAAAAGGGTATCAAGGATTTAAAAATCCAGCAGAAAAACCATATGATGTAGTATCTATAGCCATGAAAAAAGGGGTTGAACGTGCAGTTGCCTTGGGTATGGATGCCACAAAATTCCGTCCATGGATCCAGGATTTTAATATGGGAGCAACTTATACTGCAGCAATGGTTCAAGATCAAATCCGGGCATTATCGGAACAAGGTATCGATAGTTATATGGTATGGGATCCAGCAAATACCTACACAACAGAGGCCTATGGCAAAGAATAAAATTACTCATAACACTTATTCAGTATGAAACCAGAAGATCGTAAAAAAATTATTTCAAAAACATTCTCAATAATACTCATGGTAGTAGTTTTTGTTGGTGGAATAGTAATAGGAAAGTATTCAAGTGCGGGATCATCATTATCACCTACCGATCTGTCTGTTTCTGAAAATAAAGATCTTAATCAATTCTGGAAAGTTTGGAAATTATTAAATGATAAATATCCATTCAAAGAAA
>CAZSCW010000014.1:0-11330 GCA_964605495.1 uncultured Candidatus Saccharibacteria bacterium | reverse complement strand
TTTGTTTAAATTAAAATTATCACTTCTGATCTATCGATACTTTACTAAACTGCTGCCAGACTTGGACTCGAACCAAGATAGACGGCACCAAAAACCGTAGTCCTACCATTAGACGATCTGGCAATATTAAATGCCCCGAAAGGCCTTTAATGATTGGTATTATTACCTAAAATCTCGATAATTGCAAGTTCTACTGGAATTGCAGGAATAGTTGATTTCTTCACATTGTCGTATACATGTAAAAATTGTGCCAATCGATCAGTGGTAACGAATTTTGTAACTGCCCAATTTTCTATGAATTGAATTTGATCATCTGCCAATTCTGACTGTGCCTCTACCCAAAGAGTTGGGGCGTGTTGCACATATAATGTAAAACGCATAATACGTAATAATTTTTCCAAAAATTCAAGCAATGGTTTTTCATCATTAGATGAAACCGATCGTACAATCTCCATCAATCGTCCAGAATTCCCTTTTTCGAGTTCATTCATAAATTCAAATGCTAAATGATCAACAACACGAAGTCCTAATCGTTCAATATCTATTCCAGTAATTACATCGCCTGTAGATTGTTCAATAACTTGATCCAACAACACTAAGGCATCACGAAATGAACCATTTGCACGTTCTGCGATCATTGCTGCATGTTCTGATGAAATAATTTTACCTTCCTGTTTTGCTATAGAAACAATTTGTTCTGTCAAAATTTTTACAGTTGGTTTTTTTAAATGAATTACCTGACAACGTGAAATAACGGTTGGGATAACTTTATGCAGTTCTGTAGTCGCAAATACAAACAATACATGTTTTGGTGGTTCCTCTAATACTTTTAACAATGCGTTAAAAGCTTGTTTTGAAAACATGTGGACCTCGTCCAAAATATACATTTTATATTCTGAAGAAAGCGGCAATGTGTTCACTTCCTCAATCAATGTTCGTACATCGTCAACGCTATTGTTTGATGCGGCATCAATTTCATAAATATCATGAGAATCAATTCCTAAAGATTTTGCAAATATACGTGCCAGTGTCGTTTTCCCAATTCCACGTGATCCGGTCAATAAAATTGCATGCGGAACTCGACGACTGTTGATAATTGATTCTAAATAATCAACCGCAGCTTTTTGCCCCTGTACATCTGTAAAGGTTGCTGGTCTGTATTTTCTATAGAGTGCAACATGTGACATATCTGCTAATTATAGCAGATATTAACCAATAAAAAAACTACTCCTAGAGGCAGTAGTTTTATATATCTATTCAATTAACTATTTGCCGGAACAAAGAAAACCTGATTTTTATCTAAATATGATTTAAGAATATTATGCGTAATTGTTCCCGGAATCCATTTAGATCCCCACTGAACTTCAATTTTAAACCATCCTTTGTCATGATCAGGGGTTTCTACTATTCTTCTTTTTTGGTCGCTTTTACCTAAAGTAAAAACAACACCAGGCTTAAAGTTTTCAATTACTCTTGCATTATCGCTTAAAGTAATTTTTTGCGTTCTGTTTGTTCGCCATGAGAAAAAGTCCATTTTATTTATATTTAATTACAACAGATAATACACAATATAAATATTTATGTCAAACACCTAAATATGTTTTTTAATAAATGCATTAACTATCTTTTTCACCTCTTCTTTATTCTTAGACTCCATTAGTTTTATACGTAATTCTTTTGCTCCTGGAAAACCTGTTGCATATGCCTTATAATGTTTTTTCATTATTGCAAAGTTTTTATCATGTCCAAGTAATTCATCAAACAATTCAGTGTGTTCAATCATCACCTCAAGTTTTTTATTAAGAGGAATATCTGAAATAGTATAGCGCGAATCACCCATAATTTTTTTAGACCATGCGTTTGGTAACATGCGTAAGAAAATATTTTGTTTCCATGTTCCTTTTTTCTTTACAGAAACTTCTTTATTAAATATCCATGGATTACCAAATACCGCACGCCCAATCATAATTCCATCACACCCTGTTTCTTTTACTTTTTCGATCCCATCATCCATGTCAGACACATCACCGTTTCCAATGATAATAGTATTTGGCGCGATCTTATTTTTTAATTCAACTACACGTTTTACATAACTCCAATTTGCTGGAACTTGTGATAAATCTTTCCGGGTTCGTGCATGAATAGTCAATGCTGCAAGGTTTTGTTCAAGTAATAATTTTACCCACATATCAATTTCATCACGTGAATATCCTACACGTGTTTTTACTGATAATGGAATATCTTTTCCAGCATCAGCGATTCCCTGTTTTGCTGCATTGATAACTTGTATGGCAATATCTGGAGTTTTAATCATTGCAGAACCACATCCCTGTTTTTCAATCGTTTTATCAGGACACCCCATGTTGATATCAATCCCATCAAATCCAAGTTCTGCACATAATTTACAAGCTGCTCGCATATTTTCAGGATTACTTGAAAACAATTGTGCAACAATCGGTCGTTCTGCTTCTGAGTATTCCAAGTCTTTCAATAATTTTTCACGGCCCTTTGGATGACATAATCCATCTGCAGAAACAAATTCTGTCCAGGTTACATCTGGTTTTCCATATTTTGCAATAATACGACGAAAAGCCGCGTCAGTTACATCTGCCATCGGTGCCAGCGCAAAAAAGGGTTTTGATAGACTCTCCCAAAAATTCATATACACACATTACCTGATTACAATTTTTTGTAAATAAAAATAGCTTCCATTACTGGAAGCTATGAATTCTTGCTGGCGTAGTTCCCTCATCTTGGATTTAAGCCCAAGAGCCATATAGGTTACTTATACAAGAGATATTTCATTTTTGACTCCATCAATGCTGGCGCCCTGATTTCATAGTCTGCCTCTTATACTGCATATTATAAGCATGAGTTTCTGCTATTCAACCTGAGGAATCGAACCCCTAAGCCCATTGATCGTTCACAAGAATTTACACCAAGAATACTAATTTTTTAATAAAAGTCAATTTAATCAGAACTCAACTCAGACTCTTTCTCCATCAGCTTTTCTTGACTCTTGAACTTATAGAAAATCTTTCCCTTGAACCGCATGTCAATATATTCTAAATCTTTTGGATTATTTATGAATTGTTTTTTAAATGCATCATTAGATAACCCTGTAAACATGTCTCGTATAAACATATCATCATTTTGTGCAACAGTTCCTAATAATTTTGCATTATTATTGGTATATAAACCAAACAAAGTATCAATTGAAAATGCAATATCACCATTTTCATAAAACAATGTTTTTGACAACGTCATTTCATCTGACTGTAATCGAGTAAATAAATTAATAAATCTATTCATAAGATCTGGATGAATTACCTCTTTTCCAATCTCATCAATAAAAGAATCAGTTGATTGAGATTGAAAGATTGGATACACGCCATCAGAAAAATGAGGAGCACTTGCATACAAAACACCCTGATCATTAACAAATCCACATGTTTGATCCTGGAAACACCAAACAATTTTTGGTGCATGCTCCTGTATATGAATTTCCAGTACATCTGGTTCAGGTAATGAGATATATGCTATATCAATTACTGGAAACCGTTCCAAAAGTTGTTTTTGAAATTTTTCCTTAGAAAAAAATATGGTACTGGTTTTTGGAATTGATTTAAAATAATGACCACCCCAATATTCATGTGTAAACTGCACAACATCGTCAGATGAAAATGTAATTGGTCCAAAAACTCGAACATTTTTAAATTGATATGTATCGCTACGTAATATTGCAATAGCTACGCTGGCAATAATTATCGCTAAAAGTAATATTGAAAATAATACTCGCACTAAAAAAGATGCTCGCGTATCTTTACGAGGTATTTTTTCTTTCTTGTCTTCATATATCATTACAGGTTCTCCTTCCATATTGTTATCAGTATAACAGAAAAAGCCACGCAGTGCATGACTTTTCCAAAATTATTTTCCAATATATTCACGTCCGTTCATATATTTCTGTAACACCTCTGGAATTTTAATAGTTCCATCTGCTTGTTGAAAATTTTCTACAAGAGATACCAAAATTCGAGGTGTTGGAATCGCAGTACAATTTAATGAATGTGTAAATCGCATTTTACCATCGGCATCTTTATATCGAATATTCAACCGTCGAGTTTGAAAATCATGAAAATAGGAAGCTGATGAAATTTCACGATAGGTTTCCTCTTTTGGAACCCATAATTCAATATCATACATACGAACTTTTCCTAACCCCATATCGCCAGTACATGCATCAACCACATGATATGGAATACCTAATGATTGTATAAATGATTCTGTATTTTCTTGTAATTCCGCGTGGAATTTTAATGACTCATCATGTGTTCCTTCGCATAATACTACTTGTTCAAATTTATAAAATTCATGAACACGTATTAGTCCTTTTACATCTTTTGTATGACTTCCTACTTCCAATCTAAAACATGGTGAAAATCCAAGCATTTTAATTGGTAGCTGTGAATGATCTAACACTTCATTCATATACATCCCCATCAAAGGAACTTCTGATGTTCCTACAAAATAACTATCATCCTGGGCTTTATAAATATCTGCCTCACCTTGAGGAATAAATCCACAACCTAACAATGCTTCACGTCGTGTATTAATTGGTGGAATAACTGGATTGAATCCCTTTGTATTCCAAAAATCCATTGCATAATTCCAAATTGCAAAACATAATCGTACACCATCACCTGTCAGGAAATACCCACGGAATCCATGTACCTTTGTCCCTCGTTCAAAATCTACCATGCCAAGTTTTGTCATGATTTCAATATGATCTTTTGGTTCAAAATTAAACACGGTTTTTTCACCCCAAGTATCTATTACGACATTATCAGCATCAGATTTTCCAATTGGTGCAGCAGGATCTGGAATATTTGGAACATGCAACATTAGTTTTTGCCATTCTGCCATGATTTCTCTTAAATCATCTTCGTGTTTCTTTAAGTCCTCTTTTAACAAGGTCATTTTTGAAATGAGATCCGCACGATCTTCGGCAGATGCATTTGGAATTTTATCAGATACCAGGTTTTGTTCAGCTCGTAATGATTCCACAAGAGATAATTTTTCAAGCCTTTTTTGATCCACAGAAATAAGCTCGTCAATATTCAAATCAACGCATTTTTTCTCGATCGCCTCTTTTATTAATTCCGGGTTTTCCCGGATAAATTTAATATCCAACATATAAACATGACTATACCAAAAAAAAGAAGCTTTGTCAGCTTTATGTCTTATGATAAAATATTCAATTATGCACTTTCCTATTATTCCTCTCCCGATTCCTGAACCTCTTCATCATATTCCTCAACCACCAAAACAATTATCTGTTCGTGGTACATTTCCAGATTTCAATAAATATAAATTTCTGTGCGTGGTGGGATCCCGAAAATACACATCATATGGTGAGGATGCATGCAGAACACTGATCGCAGGCCTTGCAGGTTACCCTATTGTGATTGTGTCAGGCCTCGCTCATGGAATAGATCGTATAGCACATGAATCTGCACTGGAAAACAAATTGTTGACGATCGCATTTCCTGGTTCAGGACTTGATGATAAAGTTCTCTACCCAAAAGCACAATATCAATTGGCTCATGAAATTTTACAATCAGGAGGTGCGTTGGTTTCAGAATTTGATGCAAACTTTTCTGCAACACTGTGGTCGTTTGTTCAACGTAACAGATTGATGGCAGGGCTTGCTCATGCAACATTGGTTGTCGAAGCTGAAAACAAATCCGGAACACGGGTCACCGCACGACTGGCCACAGAATATAATCGCGACGTATTAGCAGTTCCTGGAAATATATTTTCAAAAAAATCAGAAGGAACGAACGAATTAATCAAATTGGGTGCAACTCCCATTACCTGTGCGCAGGATATTTTGGAAGCGCTTGGATTTACGGTTACAGAAACAAAGCCATTTGATTTATTTTCCCAATGTACACCCGAGGAAGAGTTAGTTATTAATCTACTCACAAGTTCAAAACCTCGCGGTGAATTAATTCGTGAGATGAATATACCAACACACAAAGCAAACATATTATTATCCCAGATGGAATTAAAAGGATTGATCAAGGAAACTGGTGGTGAGATACGAAGGGTTTGACCTTGTAATAATTAAGTGCTAGGCTAACAAAAAAATAGCATAATTATGGAAAAAGACTTTTTAAAAGAGAATCAAGAACCGAATGATGATCCTTATCTCGCGTTATTCAAGAGTTTCAATCTAACGGAAAAGATCCTCTATATTGCCATGAATCTGACAGTCGGATCAATTATTCCTTGTTTATTCCTTGCAACGAAACCTCATTCAGGATGGGAACGACCATTATTGGTTGGAACAATCATCTTATCTTTGGTACTTTATCTGATATTCAAAAGATATCATTACAGACGTACAAAGAATAAAATCTCACTCTCTTTCAGTCCATCATTGACGTGGGCCGGGAAACGATACGATCTGTTCTAAATTTAAAATAACTAAAACAATAAACCGACTTAATGTCGGTTTATTTTATTTACATTTGCCAAACTAATACTATATATGGTATGTAGTAAAACATTATGAAACTTCTGATTGTAGAGTCCCCTTCAAAAGCAAAAACGATTGAGAAATACTTGGATGGAAAATATACCGTACGAGCATCAATCGGTCATGTCCGCGATCTACCAAAAACTAACAAGGATGCCATTGATATCCCTGGTGGTTTTATTCCTCGTTATGAAATTTCCGTCGGAAAACATCGTGTCATTTCAGAATTACAAACCCTCGCAAAAAAAGCAGATGAGATTATTCTGTCCCCCGATCCCGACCGTGAAGGTGAGGCAATTGCATGGCACCTAAAAGAAATATTGAATGATAAAAATATCAAAGCACCTATCAAGCGTGTGACTTTTAATGAAATCACCAAGGAAGCCATCATTGAGGCATTACAGCATCCACGTGATATTGATTATGAATTAGTACAGGCGCAAGAAGCTCGACGAGTACTGGATCGATTGGTTGGATATGATTTATCAGGACTCATCTGGAAAAAAGTTCGCTACGGATTATCTGCAGGACGTGTTCAGTCACCGGCACTGCGTATAATCATGGAAAAAGAACGTGAAATACGTGCGTTTGTTCCAGAAAAATATTGGACCATCGAAGGGTTATTTTCTGCTGGTAAAGAACAGTTCCCTCTTTCTTGTTCAGAAGAACCTCGAGATCATGCCTTGGTAGAGAAAATTATTGATCTGGGTAAAAAACACGACTGGATAGTAACCGATATTAAAACATCAGAACAAAAACGTTCTGCTCGTGCACCGTTTACCACATCAACACTGCAACAAACCGCATCCACTCGGCTTGGGTTTTCACCGTCACGAACGATGCAGGTTGCTCAAAAATTATACGAAGAAGGACACATTACCTATATGCGTACCGACTCAACTAATCTTTCAAAAGTAGCACAGGAACAAATCTTATCATTAGTTGATAAAAAATATGGAAAAGAGTATGTGCAGGCAAAAACCTATGCAACAAAATCTAAAAATGCACAGGAAGCCCACGAAGCGATCCGTCCAACTCATATCAATGAAACCTCTGCAGGATTTACCGAAGAGCAAAAAAGTTTATATAAATTAATTTGGGAACGTGCGGTATCGTCACAAATGAGTGATGCAAAAATGTTAAAGACAAAATTAATTGCAAACATTACAACAAATGAAATTCCAGATTTTTCTGCAAATGGATCACGTATTCTGTTTCCAGGATGGTTGATAGTAGACACTGCAGCACGAGGTGAAGATGTTGAACTTCCAAAAATTACTGTCGGCCAAAAAATTGATTTGATAGAATTAAATGCAACAGAAAAAGCAACTCAACCACCTAATCGATATACCGAGGCAGGACTAATCAAGGAATTAGAAGAACGAGGTATTGGGCGACCTTCAACTTATGCATCAATCATGAGAACATTGGAAGAACGTGATTATGTAAAAAAAGAGGGACGAACATTATTTCCAACAGATACTGGTGATGTTGTTTCCAGTTTTTTGGAAACTAACTTCCCAACTTACATCAGTGATACATTCACGGCTGAAATGGAAAATGAACTGGATGAAATTGCCAGTGGTGACCGTCAGTACGTAAAAACTCTTTCAGATTTTTATGGACCATTTTCTGCAGAAGTAAAGGGAAAAGATAAGTTAGATAAAGCAACCAATTTGGGTGATGCTGACGCGCATCATGTATGTCCAAAATGTGGCGCACCTATGATTATTAAATTAGGTCGCAGTGGAAAATTCATGTCATGCAGTCGTTATCCAGATTGTGACGGAGCATTAACCATGGATGGCCAAGAGGTTGGAAAAGAAAAACCGTTTGGTATTCACCCAACAACAGGTGAAAATATTTATCTGTTAACTGGACGCTTTGGTGCCTATGTACAACAAGGTGAGACTCCTGAAAAACCCCCAAAGGTTAAGAAAAAACGATTAACTAAAAAAGAAAAAGCAGAGCTGGAATTACATCCAGAACCTACACCAGAACCGATAAAAATGCCCCGTCGTGCATCGTTACCACCAAAAATGAATCCAAGTGAAGTAACTATGGACATTGCGCTAAAATTGCTTGAATTACCAAGAGATCTAGGAAAGGACCCAGAATCTGGGGAGATAATCATTGCAAACGTAGGACGATTTGGCCCTTATGTCGGACGTGGACGAGATTTCAGATCAATCAAAAAACCAAATGATCCTTATACTATTACATTGGACCAAGCAGTTACATTATTGAATACTCCAAAACAATTGCCGAAAGGAACAGAACTGATCACAACATTCATTCATCCAAAAACAAAGCGTGAAATGCAGGTATTAAAATCAAAATCAGGCCACTTTATCAAAGCAGGATTAAAAAGAATTTATCTGCCAGATAATATGGATCCAACCACAGCATCAACTGATGAAATGGTTGCATTACTTGGAATTGAATCAGGAAAGAAAAAGAAATAAAAACACCATTTTGGTGTTTTTATTTTGCTAAAATAGTTTCTCCGTCGATTACCTTTTGACCGACAGAAACATTTATCATTCGATTTTCTGGAATTAACACTACAACCTGTGAACCTAACAAAATCCGTCCGTATATTTGACCTTTATTTAACACTTCATTAATACCTGCATAATTGCGAATTCGCCGAGCTGCTTTTCCTGCAACCTGAATAACACCAATCGTGTCTGTTTGGTTTTTAAATACAGTAACTGTTTTTTCGTTAGTATTAACAATATTCATTTTTTGACTTCCAATTGCATTAATATGTTTTCCATCGTAGTGATTCATAGAAATAACTGACCCTGCAATTGGTGCGCGCTGTACGTGAACATCCAATGGATTCATTTCAATTAACACCATGTTCATTTTTCCTGATAATTCTGGAATTTCTACTGTGTTTTCTGTTCCCTTTTTTGTAAAAGTAATATTTGGTGAATCAACAGAAATTATTCCAATGACTTTTCCTGATGCAGGCGATGTAATTACATTATCATTTGTAATAACACGTTCTGGTGCACGATTAAAAAACATACCAAATACTATAACTACTGCTACACCTATCCAAAGCCCATACATTATTCTCCGTACCATTCTATTTTTTAAAAATTTCATAGATCAAGTATACAAGGAAATATTATAAATACAAAAAATCGGATGCATTAAATGCATCCGATAAACAAACTAATTATAATAAATACTTTTTTGAAGTTACATTAAATGTGATTTTAATTCTGTAAAAGTAGAATCTAAAACAGAAATTAAAGCCTCTGCAAGTGTTTTTCCAGATTTTTTCAAATCTGTTAAAACTACGTTGAAGTCTTTTATTTTGACCGGTTGACCACTGTCTGTGGCCTTTGTACAAAATGAAATTATCAACGAAACTAATTCTGTTTTATCATTTTCAGTTAATTGATATAGTGTTCGCACATTGTTATTTTTTCTGAAGCGCAAATCAACTCGTTGTAAAAAATCTTTTGCTGCAAAAGGATGCGTCACTAATAATGTTGAAAATTGTTCTATGAACTGACTCATGTCAGTTACTCCAATTCCTACATTTGCAGTTACAAATTCTTGTTTTGACTCACCAAATACAATGATGGGTGGATTAATTTGAGTTGGACCATCTGAATGATTGATAACCTCTACTTCTTTATTTGCAATTGAGTCTTCAATTTTTGATACAGTTTCTTTCTTTTTCTTATTTCCATTATCTGGAACTTTACGAGTATTTTTTCCTGCACCTGAAATTACTCTTATTCTTTTTGGTTTATGTATTACTTTACCTGACATGATATATGTTATTTATGTTGAATGAATTAATTATTATAAGTATATCATATTATACTAAATAAGTCAATAGTATATAAACACAACAAAAGCCTTATAAAATAAGGCTTTTTAGAAAAATAAGCATTTTCCTAATATTTCTATCCTTGAGGATGCTCCAGCTCAATATTTAACTTACCTGGATGGTTGAGAACCAGTTCTCCTAATGCTTCAGCTTTTGTTTTGCCGCAACCCCAAATTTTCGAATCATCTTTGAGCGTTGCGTACCAATCATTCTCTCTTTGAGTAAAAACAACTTTATTCATATTAATAAATTTTATTGATATGAATTATCCTCAAAAATGTAAAATTGTCAACTATCTATTCAAAAGATCGAACTCCATTTAAAAACTTCTCAACTCTTTTTTGTTGTCTTTCAATACCATCAGGTCTTTTAATAAATTCTTCTGGTGTCATTAACAACCATTCTATTCCTTCATCTCCAAAAATAATTTCACTTGGATTTAAAACCAAAGATTTAGTAACGAAAAAATAAGATGTTTTATCTGGCCTGATAGTGCTTTGAATAGCCCACGAAAATTCAATATCATTTTTTTCAATATCAATTCCAAATTCTTCTTTGACTTCCCTTTTAAAAGTATCAAATGGCGATTCATTGCCTTCACGTCCGCCGCCAGGCAAATCAATATGAAAGGGATAGCTATATGTTTTATTATCGCGTCGATAGGTAAGCATTTTATCACCAAGAAAAACGATACCTTTAGCACCGTTAAAATCAATATTTTTGTAAGTGTTTTCGTGTATCATGTTAATTATATCTTGAACTCCATCACATCACCATCTTTTACAATGTATTCCTTTCCTTCTGTTCGTACCAATCCTTTTGCCTTTGCATTTGCAAATGATCCAGATTCAAGTAAATCACTCCAAAATATTACCTCGGCACGGATGAACTTTGTCTGAAAATCTGTATGGATGGCAGCTGCTGCAACTG
>CAZSCW010000013.1:0-11662 GCA_964605495.1 uncultured Candidatus Saccharibacteria bacterium | reverse complement strand
AAGTCCTCACTCACAATGGCAGTATAGCATAATGCGTTTTAAAAGTCAAGCAAATGTAGTGAATAGTATATTTTCACTTGTTTTTAGTGAAAACTTACGCTATACTCATCCTGCGAACCGACAGTCCGCCGCACAGGTGGCCGACGGTTAGCACTCACATAAAACGTTTGTTTGGAGTCCGCACCCGTTGGCCTCTTGTGCGAACCAAGCAATGAAAAATACCTTCAGAAATGAAGGTATTTTTCATTGTCACTATAACAGGTTTACGATCGTTTTTACCAAGTCATTCAATGGGCGATTTAATGAATAGTATATTTCATTACCTTCACGTTCTCGTTTTACGATATGTGCTAGATGGAGAATGATGAGATGTTTCGAGGTTGATTTAACAGAAGTATTTATATTTTTTGCAATAGTAGATACGTTTCCATATTTTTTGTACTTTAAAAATTTTAGAATCTCTAATCGTTGATCATTTGCACATGCTGCAATAGTTTTTGTCATGATATTAATTTTCATATACTAAAAGTATAATAAATATATTTTCAATTGTCTACTATTCGCACGAATAGTAGAATATAAAATAAAAAAGTTATCCACAGTTTTATTTATTTTCATAAAAAAAATATTGTATATATATTTTTTTTACGCGATAATTAAAACATAGATGATTGAAAACAAAGTTCGAGATCGAGACCTCGCACGATGTTGGTCGAATCATCGATTAATTCACACCTATAGGTGATAAAAATATGGCAATCAAAAAAGTTGCAAAAAAAGCTGCAAAAAAAGCTGTTAAAAAAGCAGTGAAAAAAGTTGCAAAAAAAGCTGTTAAAAAAGTAGCAAAAAAAGCTGCTAAAAAAACTGCGAAACGAAAATAATTTCCTAAAAACCATTCCACCAGGGATGGTTTTTTTGTGGTTATATTTCAATAGATAAACAGGTATTCGTACAGTACCAAAAACGTTATTTTATGGTACAGTAACAAAGACTCTGAAACGCCACAGGTATATGATTACGTCTGAAAGATGGTTAAAACCTCAGGGTCATTTCTTATTTTATTTATGTCTTTATTTGAAAAAATGTTCGGGAATGAGAGTTCTCGATATCTGAAAAAAGTACTTCCGCTAGTTAAACAGATTAATGATTTAGAGGCTGATTTGCAAAATCTTGCTGATGATCAGTTTCCTGTAAAAACAGCAGAATTAAAAGCGCGGTTTTCATCAGGAGAATCATTAGATGATTTACTACCTGAAGCTTTTGCGTTAACACGCGAAGCTGCACGACGGACTCGTGGTGAACGTCATTACGATGTTCAGTTGATGGGAGGTATAGCGCTCCATGACGGGAAGGTTGCAGAAATGCGAACAGGAGAAGGAAAAACATTGGTTGCAACATTGCCAGTATATTTGAATGCGCTTACTGGAAATGGTGTACACGTGATTACGGTTAATGATTACCTTGCTCGACGTGACGCTGAGGCAATGGGGCAGGTGTATCACTTTTTAGGATTGTCTACTGGTATTATTAATGATCAGAATAAATCATTTTTATACGACCCATCTCATGGTGAACCTACAGCAGAAGAAGACGCCGCACAGGAATATAAAGTATTTGAAAAATACTTGAAACCATGCAGTAAACAGGATGCCTATAACGCAGATATTACCTATGGAACCAATGTACAGTTTGGGTTTGATTATTTACGAGATAATACAGAACAGGCTCCAGAACGATTATCACAGCGTGATCATTACTTTACTATTATCGACGAGGTCGACAGTGTATTGATTGATGAAGCTCGTGTACCAATGATTCTGTCAGCCCCAGCAGATCGTGCAGATGATCTGTATAAAGCTTCGGCTCGTATTGCACAACAGTTACATGTTGAAACTGATTATACAGTTGATGAAAAACTAAAAGCTATTCAATTGACTGATCATGGAATTACCAAGGTTGAAAAATTACTGAATGTAGAAAATCTCTATACCACAGCAAACATGCAATTAGTGCACCATATTGAAACAGCGGTTCGGGCGTATGCATTATTTCATGCAAACAAAGAATATGTTGTACGGGGTGGTGAGATTTTGATCGTGGATGAATTTACTGGGCGTATCCAGGAAGGTCGCCGTTGGTCTGATGGGCTACATCAGGCAATTGAAGCAAAAGAAAATGTAGAGATTAAACAAGAGTCTCGCACTATTGCATCTATTACGTATCAAAACTATTTCAAAAATTATGAAAAAATTGCCGGAATGACCGGAACTGCGGTAACATCACGGGAAGAATTTTATAAAGTATATGGGCTGGAAGTTATTGAAATTCCAACTCATCGACCAAATGTACGACGTGATTTGAACGATTTAATTTTTCAAACAGAGGATGGTAAATTCCGAGCATTAGCAAAACGTGTAAAAGAGATTCATGAAAATGGACAACCAGTATTGATTGGTACTGCGTCAATAGAGAAAAATGAATTGTTGTCTGCGTATTTAATGAACGAAGGAATTCCGCATGAAGTATTAAATGCAAAAAACCACGAACGCGAAGCTGAAATTATTGCAAACGCTGGACGCAAAGGTTCAGTAGTTATTGCAACCAACATGGCAGGGCGTGGAGTTGATATTAAATTAGGAGGTGTTCCATTTGATAAGGAAAAATATGATGAGATTGTACAGTTGGGGGGACTGTATGTAATTGGTACAGAACGCCACGAGGCGCGACGTATTGATAACCAGCTCCGTGGACGTGCAGGGCGACAGGGTGATCCTGGTGTTACTCAATTCTTTGTTTCATTGGACGACACATTAATGCGAATATTCGGAGGTGATAAAGTAAAAGGAATGCTTGGTTCTATGGGTGTTCCAGAAGATGAGCCAATCCAAAACGGATTCATTTCACGTCAATTAGAAGCTGCCCAAGAAAAAGTAGAAGGTTTTCATTTTGATTCACGAAAAAACATTCTCTCTTATGATGATGTCCTCTCTACTCAACGTGCGGTAATTTATGGGCGACGTAAAAAAATCCTCCACAGCGATCAAGGATTTATCGATGAAGTATTGCAGCAAGTATCGGACTATTTAGGAGATGATGCGGAGGTATTAGATCAAAAAAGAGAACTCCTTGGTTCTGAAAAATTCCAAGAAGTTGTTCGTGTGTTTGCTCTTTATGTGACTGATCGATTATGGATGGATCATTTGGAAATGATGGATAATAGTCGCAGTGCAGTAAATTTGCGTGGATACGGACAACGTGAGCCGATTGTAGAATACAAACGTGAAGCGTTAAAGTTGTTCCGACAGCTGGAACAAAACTGGGTAGCACAGATGGCAGATATCTTAAAAAACGTAGAGAAAACTGATGGAGAGAATAAACCTGCAACACTTCTCGCACAGACACCAACTCATAAAGATGATGGAACAAAATTTGATCGTAATGATAAAGTAGTCGTAGTTAAAGACGGACAAGAAAAAGAAATCAAATATAAAAAACTAGCCGAAGCTATCATAGAAGGCTGGCAAGTTAAAACAGAGTCAAAACGATCATAACAAAAACACCATGCATTGCATGGTGTTTTTGTTTGTGAGGCTTACGCTCGTTGCACGTTGATAGCGTTAAGTCCTTTTGGACCTTCAGCTGTTTCAAATGTAACTTTGTCTCCTTCACGTAGATCGTTGAAAGCAACTCCTACCAATTCGTTCCCGTGGAAGAATAAATCCTTTCCATTGAGTTCTTCTGAAGAGATGAATCCAAAACCATTTTCTTTGATTGTTTTAATTGTACCAGTCATAGTATTGATTGATTAAATCGAGTAATTTGCAAATTAGATAGTTTATGAAATCGACTCGACTAAACAACACTTCTTTGTACTACAATAATATATTATTTTTATTGAAAAGTCAAGTATGTGTTTAATTAAACTGTGTATAAAAAAGATCTCCATTATATGAAGATCTTGTAAATTTGCATTTGTTTTTTATTTACTGGCAATAAAGTATTCTGCCAAGGCTGTTTCGCAGTTCTGCCCGCAATGGATGCTTATAAAAATATTCTTGATAGGACGGAAATGTCCATATTGCTGCTTAAATGCCGTGTTTATTAACTCTTTGGCAGCATTTTTCTTTTCTGCTGCATCACGCCAAGCTTCTTTGACAGTGCTTTTTGTGGTTAAGTAGCCGCGACGGTCAAAATAATAGTCGTAATTATACAAAGCATTGAGCTCGATTACTGCGGTGTATGTCAATGTATACACATTATTTTCATACTCCAATTTAACTGATATATCCTGAATTTTTGCAGGATAATTTAATTTCAAAGAATCACCAACCTGTTTTGCAAATAGATTTGCAAGATTATAGAGACTATCTCCTGCTTTAGGGTTAGTCCTTGAAACAGTCAGAGTGGTTGTTTGTGCTTGGGCATAAACACCATGTAAGCATATGATCATGCTCAGCATTAATAGAATTTTCTTCATTTTTATTTTTTTGAAATAATAGCATATGTATGTAAATTGTCAAATAATTAATTATGAAATGTTTTTTATATTCACATGGTATAATTTATTTATATGAAAAACATAGCAAAAATTGTAAGTATCATTATTGTCATTGTTATATTAGGAGGGATAATCAATTCCATAAAAAACAAGGATTCCAATGTAAAAAATACAATAAACAGCCAACAATCTGATACATCCATTACCGCATTATCAGAACCAACCAAAAAAGATCTTGTCTTGCGTGATGTTAAATATGGTACTGACAAACGAAACACTATGAATGTTTTGATTCCAAAAGGATCTAATGATAAAACTCCATTTATTTTATTCATGCATGGCGGTGCATGGGTAACAGGCGATAAAAACGATGTAGCAATTGTACAGTTGGCATTGGGTGGAGCCGGAATTGCGAGCGCATCAATCAACTATCGTTATGCGTCAAATACTGTTCATTACACAGAGTTGATGAGTGATGTAAATAGTGCAGTAAATTATATTGTTGATCACGGAAAGGATTGGAATGTGAATACGAATAAAATGGCGATTGGTGGAATCAGTGCAGGTGCACATATGGCGTTGTTGTACGGTTATCAGTATGACAAAGGAAATCATATCAGTAGTATCATTTCTATGGCTGGTCCGACGGATATGACTAATGTTGATTTCCTAAACGGTGCAACATTATTAAAATTGATCGATGGTGCAAACAAAATGGCTGGTGCACCATACGAAATTGGAAAACCAATACCGCATCAGTTCAAGGATGCAAGTCCGATTCAATATGTAAAAAATGTTCCGACGTTAATCATTCACGGAACAGGAGATATGATTGTGCCATATGCACAGGCGGAACTTCTTTCTGATAAATTGAAACAAAAAAGTTACACTCACGACCTGATGACGATTCCCGGCGCGAATCATGATTTAGGACTTGGGAATTCGGGAACCGCAAAGCAGATTGCTGAAAAGGTAGTTGAGTGGGTGAAGATGTATAATGAATAAATCTTTATTTATTCTAAATATTGACAAATATTTTATTGTATGATAAAATAAAATAAACAATTTTTAAACACTTTAAATTTAATAAAATGGAAAGAAAATCATCAGCAGAAATAAAACAAGAATTATTCAAAGGTTTTGTAAATCAAACAATAAATTCTGAATTAAATACACTAGGTTATATACTCATATTTTCAATGAGTATCACCATCGCTATTGCACTTGGATTAGGATTATTTCTAGGTACAGAGCCTAATGAAGTAAACATAAAATGGGTTTCATTTTTCTTTAAATTATTTATATTTTTTGTTTTAATTACTTTTTTTCTATTTCTTTACTTATCCTACAAAGCAAAGAAAATGCGAAAAAAGTATGAATCTATCAAAGACGAAAACAAGGAATTTTTTATTAAAGATAAATTTATTCACAGAATTAAAGCTTTTCGTGCTGAGATCATAGATAATATTATCAAAACTAAAGCAGAATTGGATCAGTATGGTAAAGATTTGGAATATTATCAAAATCTTATTGATATAGAAGAAAAAAAATAGTACAAATTAATAAGATTAAGCCACCATATGGTGGCTTTTTTAATTTCCTGATGAAAATCTAAATAAATCGCTTTTTTGCAAACGCGTGACCTGAACCGTGTTTTAAGTACTTCTCAAATTCTAAAGCTTTTGAATTATGACTTTTAATTCTTGATTTTAAATTTTCTGTAAAACCAATATAATTCTTTTTTATATCTTTATCTTGTAAAATATAAACATAAAACATATGAAAATAGTATAACAAATGTGCTGCGCACTGCGAAGTAAAAACAATTCACGATTACCAGTTCTGCTACGCTAAAGCTTCGCAGAACCACTGCTATGTAAAAACCCCAATGAAAGTTGGGGTTTTTACATAGCAGTGGAGATGGGGGGAATTGAACCCCCGTCCATATGGGTCAATAAAAAAATCTACATATATAGTTACTTTCAATGTACGCTTGCAAAAGCGTCACCCACTACAGTCTCTAGAAAGAAACAAAGAATGGACTATAGATCGGATGAAGAAATTTCTTACTAAAAGCGTTCATCACCGCTTTTAGAATAACGTCTGAAAGTATTACGCAAAGTTGAATTCAACAGACATGAATTCAGTTCACGGCAAAGCGCTAAAGGCTTATGCGAGAGCAAGAGCTCCTGTAAAGTAAGGAGATGCTATTGATTTTGATTTTGCATTTCAAAGTTTGCGTTTTTACCAGATCGCACTGGATATGCATTTCTACCGAGGAATCCACATGTCAAAGCCGGTCATCCCCAAGTTAGTTTTTCAACAATCGCTGTATTTCACGATCTGCATCGCGTTTCTTGATATCTTCACGCTTGTCATGTTTGTTTTTTCCACGCACAAGACCGATGAGTACCTTAATCTTGCGATTTTCAGTATACATTTTGATCGGAACAATAGTCAACCCAGCTTCTGATTTTTTACGGAACCATTCCATAATCTCTTTCTTATTGAGGAGAAGTTTCCTAGCGCGATAAGGATCATACGACGGAGGGGTGTTCTTTACTTGATAGGGTGGAATAAATGCCTTTACCAGTTGTAGGGTACCATCTTGGAAAACAACAAAAGCATCATTGATTGTTCCGTGGTTGCGACGAAGCGATTTTACCTCGGCACCAGAAAGAACGATACCTACAGAAAGTGTATCGAGTATCTCATAAGAACGATAAATATTTTTATTTTCTAAGACTGACACATAGATGAGTGTATCATGAAATAGAATTATTGACAATAATGATTTAATATGCTATTTTAATTAAAAAAAATATGGAACATGAAAATATTTTTCAATTATTTGTATTAGTGCTCGCAAATATCTATTTCTTTCAAGAAAAAATATACCAACTAAAAATGGCAACATCCTTTTCTGGGAAAAATCGTTTTAAGTTGGATGACTATATTTTTATTGTAGGGATCTATATTCTCAACAAAATTGCAGCAGATATTTTTCCGCGATTAACTGAAATATTGTTTTTTACCGGGATCGCCCAATTACTATTGGTAATAGTTGTTGCAATTGCACTGAAAACCAAAGGTAAGTTTTTTGAAGAAACGGAGGCCAATTAGGCCTCTTTTTTTATTCCTAAAAATCTGTATAATGAAGCCATATGTCTGAACAAAAACAACCAAAAAAACAAAAGAAAATACCAAAGAAAACAAGTTTTTTCCAACAGGTTCTTTCAACAATAATGGTGTTGGTTGCCCTCGGTGTTATCTATTCGTCTATTAATAACACGGCGACAAAGACTTCAGAAATTACTCTTTCACAAGTTGCTGAAATGGTTACCGCAGGACAGGTTACAAACATTGTAGTAAAAGGTGACACACTTACTGTTACAGCAAAAGATGAATCGATAAAAACTGCAAAAAAAGAATCAGGGGCATCACTACCTGAAACATTGGCAACGTATGGCGTGAATGGTGATACATTACGTAATACTCCTATAGTTGTAAAAAGTGAAAGTAATGGAATGATTATTTTCCTTAATATTTTATCAATCCTTGCTCCTATAATATTTATTGGATTGTTTTTCTGGTACATGTCACGGCAAATGAATGCGGCAGGCGGGGGAATGAAAGCGTTTTCATTCGGTCAATCAAAAGCTCGTGTTACCGATCCAAACGGAAAAGATAAAAAAATTACCTTTGCAGATGTTGCTGGAAACGAAGAAGCAAAACAGGAACTCGTTGATATTGTAGATTTTTTGAAACAACCTAAAAAATATTTTGATGTTGGTGCAAAAATGCCGAAAGGGGTTTTATTGACTGGTCATCCTGGAACAGGAAAGACATTATTGGCACGAGCGGTCGCAGGTGAGGCAGGTGTACCATTTTTCCACTTGTCAGGATCAGAGTTTGTAGAAATGTTTGTGGGGGTTGGTGCATCGCGTGTTCGTGATTTATTTGAACAAGCAAAAACTGCATCGCCTGCGATTATATTCATTGATGAAATTGATGCGGTAGGGCGTGCACGTGGTGTGGGATTTGGAGGTGGGAATGATGAACGTGAACAGACATTAAATCAAATCTTGGTTGAAATGGATGGTTTTGAACCTACAGAAAAAGTGGTGGTGATGGCTGCAACTAACCGTGCAGATGTGTTGGATCCAGCATTGTTGCGCCCAGGGCGTTTTGACCGGCGTGTGTATTTGAATTTACCTGACCGAAAAGATCGTGAGGCTATTTTGAAAATTCATGCAAACGAAAAACCGTTGTCAGATGATATTAAACTTGAAACAGTGGCAGCGCGAACTCCAGGATTTTCTGGAGCAGACCTACAATCAGTGATGAACGAAGGTGCAATTTTTGCAGCACGCGATAACCGAACAAAAGTTGATCAGGCAGATCTGTTGTCAGCGATTGAAAAAGTAATGATTGGCCCAGAACGCAAATCACATTTACATACTCCAGCTGAACGAAAATTAATTGCATATCATGAAGCGGGACATGCAATTCTTTCATCGGTCTTACCTCATGCTGATCCAGTTCACAAAGTAACAATTATTCCTCGAGGTTCTGCTGGTGGGTATACATTAAATATTCCGTTGGAAGATCGAAAGTTGATGACCAGCGCTCAATATATTGACGATATCACGGTAACATTAGGTGGATATGCAATTGAAAAAATTATTTATGGTGATGTGACTACCGGTCCATCAAACGATCTGCAGGTAGTGACACGAACAGCTCGTGATATGGTAACTAAATGGGGAATGAGTGAATTACTTGGTCCGGTAGCATATGCAAAAAGTGAAGGTATGATTCCAGGATCTGGTGTAGGAAATGATTCAAAAGAGCATTCAAGTCATTTAGCTCAAAAGATTGATGAAGAGGTTACAAAAATTGTTCACAGTGCATTACAGGTTGCCATCGATACACTCCATAAGTATCGCGACGCATTAGAAGCAGTAGTTGCAAAATTACTGGAAGTAGAAACATTGGAACAAGAAGAATACAACACAATTATTAAACAGTTTGGTATTGAACCAAAAGTAAAAGTTGAATTAGTGAAATAACTTAAAACCACCTGATAACAGGTGGTTTTAAGTTATTTTTAATTAATTTGACAATCTATAAAATATATGTATGATATGAATCAAATTAATTAAAAATGAAAAAAATTATTTTTTTAGTAGTGTGCCTTGTGATAGCGGTAGTTATCAGTTGGCCAAAATCTGATGTTGTATTGGATTTTCCAGCAAATTCTTCTGATCCGTGGAGAACTCAATTGGTACAGGATATTCAGAATGCACCAAATGATGAAGTACGAATCAAAATGTTGAATCAGCGCAGTTCATATTTAACGCAGCAGTTAATTATGTATCTGCGAAACAATGGGTATAAGTGTCCTATTGATACCATTTTGTATCGGTACGGTAGTGGTAAAGCAAAAAATGTTACCGCAAAAGACGGCCTACACAGTGGTGTTTTTGAAAAACAACCATATGCTGTGATAAAAGGTGGAAAATGTTTCAATGATTCGTTGTATGTGTTCATACTGTGTTTCAATGGAACGTTTGATTTGACACCTTTGGGTGTTTCAAATATTGGCGGCGGTTCACCACGTTTTACGATCGCAGCAGGTAATGGAATTAATAGTTATGTTAACTATAAAACATCCATCGACTTGGCGGAAACATTTCATATTCCAATTTACAAAGGGAAGGGATGGGATGCAGCTAACAGAATTACACCGACCGAGGCTCGTGCACTTGAAAATCAGCTCGACCAACATCAAGTCACCGTAAGAGTGTTTGAAGGAGATCAGTTTGATTTAGGTAACATGACCTATAATGGAAGGAAACGACAGTAAACTATTTAAAATATAAAGCCAATGAAATTAATTCATTGGCTTTTTTAATTGACAACTATTAAATTTCATAGTATCATGATATTAAACAAAAACTAAAACATGAAAACAGAATTAATTATTATCGCCCAAGGATTAGTTGCGGGCATAATAATTGCTTTGCCCAAAGGTCCTGCAGGATTCGCTGTTATTAATCAAACAATTGTGTATGGATTTTTTCGAGGATATATTATTGCCGCAGGTTGTATACTGACTACTTGTTTGGTTACTCCTGTAGTATTGTTTCCAATCATGGATGTTGTAAAAGATTTCTTTGAAAAATTAGAACATACTGCACGACAATTTCCTTGGATACTTGGATTAGTATCAGTTGCTATTGGTATTGTAGTATTTCGTTTGAAACAGGAAAAGGATTTTTTAAGTAAACGTGATGCTTATGAACGAGCTACTAAACTTTTCATATTTACCTTACTTGAACCAAGCACTATAGTTCAAACCGCGTTAATTTTTTCGAAACTACCGAAAGTATTTGATAGATTTCATATATGTTCAGTTGATATTTTACGCTGTGATAAATCTGATAAAATATTATTTTTCGTTTCGGTTATTATTGGTACTATCTTTTGGTACGTGACTACAGGATTAATTGTTGACAGGTTGTCACAAAAAAATAAGTTTCCAACAATTGAAAAAATTAATAAGTTTTTTGGTTTACTATTCATTATTGCAGGATTTATCGCACTACTTTTATAAAAGACTTCACTATACGTTGGGGTCTTTTTTATTTGATTCAAGAGTAAAAATAGGGTAGTATGCTGTTATTCCAACAGAACGGGTGTGTAGCTCAGTTGGTTAGAGCACGGAGATTATTGAAACAAGCGAGAAGTAAAATGAAATGACGTGTGGGCATGTAGCTCAGTTGGTTAGAGCACAGAGCTTATACCTCTGCGGTCCCTGGTTCGAATCCAGGCATGCCCACACGCCAGAGCATTTTATTCGAGTGATGTTTCTAATATCGATAGATATACCTCTGCGGTCCCTGGTTCGAATCCAGGCACACCCACAAAATAAAAAACACATTTATGTGTTTTTTATTTATTCCAAATGCGGCGCTTTTGCGAGTTCTTCAATATATTTTTTTAATATTATATGAGATCCAAGCTGTGGGTCAGTTGCAATGATTGATTTTGCCTCTTCACGTGCATACTCAACCAATTTCATATTGCGAAGTGCGTGCATCGCCAGGTCTGAAATTCCCCATTGCTTTGCACCCAGTAAATCTCCAGCACCGCGCAGGT
>CAZSCW010000012.1:0-12606 GCA_964605495.1 uncultured Candidatus Saccharibacteria bacterium | reverse complement strand
CATTAATTAAAAATCGTGCCGTCACATAAGACATTTTTGGTTCACGTTCAATAGCAGTCTTCAAGGACATTATTACGGCACGATTAATTTCACTGGTCGTCATACCGTCATACATATTTAATTTTGTTGACTCAACAATTGCATTTACATCAATATCGATATCTGTCCCTGAAAGTACGTTACGGACTGCTTTTTCAATCTCTTTGATATCAAATGATACCATTTTCCCACTGCGTTTTTTAACTTTCAAATCCGCTTTTTCAATTTTCTCTAGTGTCTCCTGCTGGAGTTCTTCTCGAACTTCTGCACGTTCCTGTCGATAAATGATATAAGCCCGAGCAACTTCAATATCCCCTGCTTCCAAAATTGCTTTTTCGACAAAATCCTGAATTACTTCTACATCAGGAAGTTCTACTGATAACGACTCATCGAGAAGTTCCGCATATTTTTCATCGATCATCTCTAAAACCCGATCGGTGATTGCATGTACTTTTTCTGCATCAAAACAGGTATGTACAGCACAGTATGCCTTCTCCAAGGCAGTCTCAATACGAGAGCGGTCAAATGGAACTAATGTCCCACTTCTTTTTTTGATAAGTGTTAATGTCATAAGCGGTCAAAAATTAAAGAATAATATCTTCATTGTATACTATTTTTTTCTACGTCAAAATTTTTTTACTAAATTTTTATAAAAGAAAATATACAATGAGTACTGGCAAATGGTGGATAAAAAAGAGCTTAGAAATAAACTCTATCTGACTTTTCCACATACAATTTATTTACAAATAAGATTATTGATTATTGTATACCTGTGCTGTTGCTCCAACAAAAAATCCATATGCATCTGCGGTATTGGCCGGTATCTCTAACACATAGGCAGCAGACATAGCTGGTGTATAGGTTTTTGGATAATCTAATGGATCAGCATTAATAATACGGTCAACAATTTTATAATTCTCGTCCAGCCAAATGATATCAATTGGAAAATTCATACCTTTCATCCAAAATGAATATATCCCCAACTGTGGAAAAACAAACCACATACCCTGTTTGTCAGCGAGTGTTTTAAAGTAAGACAGTCCTAATTCCCTTGTTTTATCAGTATCTGCCACTCGTGCCTTGATGTGCACACCCTGTGGAGAAATAATCGTTGCAGATAATGGTAGATATTCATTAGAATACTCATTTTCATACTCATGATTTTGATTGTCGTTACCAATCAATAAAAAAGTAATTCCTAACAAAAAAATAAGGCAACACACAATAACTATCCATGTTTTATTTTGGGTTAAAATATTCTTCATACGTATTTTACTATCGTTACTATACCATACAAAAAAAATATGCTATGGTTGCATTATATGAAACCAACATCAGCAGAAACACGCCGCAATACTGCAAAAGAATTGTGGGATACTCTAAAATTTATAATACTGGCAGCTGCAATTGTTATACCAATTCGCATGTTTGTATTCCAACCCTTTATTGTTAGTGGCGAATCTATGTACCCAACCTTTCATAATGCAGATTATCTGATTATTGACGAGTTTGGATATTACTTTAAGGAACCAAAACGTGGTGATGTCATTGTATTTCATTACCCAAAAGATCCAAAACGGTATTTCATAAAACGAATCATCGGATTGCCTGGTGAAACAGTAATATTTAAAGATCGTGGAGTCTACATCAAAAATAGTGAAAACCCAGATGGTGTAAAATTATCAGAACCATACCTCTCACAAATCACTATCCCTGGCGAACAACAAGAGGTAACTGTAACTCCAAATAATTACTTTGTTATGGGTGACAATCGAGGATTTAGTTCAGATTCACGATCATGGGGATTATTACCAAAAGAAAATATCACTGGCCGACCAGGACTACGACTACTCCCACTTAATAGTATTTCCTATAAACCGGGATCTCTTGAGAAATTTATAGATAATACAGAACAATAAAAAAACACCGATTGGTGTTTTTTTATTGTTCACTAATTTATAGTAACGTATTGGGTTCTCAGATCAGTCAATGCACCAGCGCTGTTTGAGATTACTTGATTTCCCTCTATATCTCCTGAGGTTGTATTGTACCCAACACCAACAATTCGCATACGATATGTCCCTGCAGCATTTGGTTTTGCAACTACCGTCAGAGTAAATCTTTCTGTAGATTCATCATTTACTCTGTACGCCTTTGGAAATACTACTGCATCAGTTGCTGTTGTTAAACTACAACTCGTAATTAATGATTGAGGTATTACCCCATTACCGTCTTCAACAGTAAATGAAAGTTGACCGGTAGACAAAGCGGTTCCCATACCTGGTATATCGCGCGGAATTGCATTACAGGTTTTATCGATATATAGATCATCCCCCATATGACCAGTAATATCAAAACTGATATTAAATGTTGCTTGGTTATTTGATCCTGAAGAATTCTGAGTTACTGTTGCATTTGATGATACATAATGAATATCTAAAAGGCTTGTAGTATTGATTGTAAAAGTATTATCCGATCGGTCCCTTACTGTACTACTGGTACTATCATGAGGATATACTAAAACTTTGTAATATTTACCTGCAGTGTACGCACCATAATTAGCTGGTGGGTTCACTAACTCGTATCCGTCATTTTTTGTACTAAATCCCCACTCTCTCCCCGAAGGATCATTAGCTGTATGGATAAGGTCTATCCAAATTCCTGTTTTTGAATCTAAATTACAGCTCCGCCAGGTAACCGGTATTTTTTGGCCAGGAGCAAATACTTCCCCTCCATTTGGAGATAAAACTTGTATGTGTGATTTTTGGTCCAAACATAATTTCTTCCACCTCGCTTCAGCTAATGCATTTTTTGGTGGCACAGGTAAAGTTACTGGATCAATAGGTTCATCAACCGGAGGTAGTGTCGCCATAGGCTTTGTTCTATCTATTAAATTAGCAACAGATGCCTGTTGGTTAAGTGCACCGCCAAAATAAAAAACTCCAGAAACAACAGCTGCTAAAGCGACAATGAATATTGCGAGAACTGATTTGTTTTTCATAATATATGGAAGAGTCAGGTTACGGTAATAATAACTCTCGATACTTATTATTATAGTAGGTATCGAATTTTACTGCAATAACTGCCTATTTCCCCTGTTGATAATTTTCTGCTATACTGCGCACATATGGCATCAAAAAAACCAACAACAGGAGGAAAATCAAGCTCTACTGGTGAATTACAATCACCAAAAGGAATGCGTGATATCTTGGGAAAAGATTATTATAAATTACAAGGACTTTCTGAAAAAGCTCAGGAGGTAGCTGTATATTATGGATTCGATCCGATAAAAACGCCCCATCTGGAAGACAGTCGTGTTTTTGAACGCAGTCTTGGTGAGGACAGTGATGCACTTGATAAAGAAATGTATAGTTTAAAAACAAAAGGAGGTGACCATCTGGCATTACGACCGGAGGGTACTGCAGCTGTAATGCGAGCGTATTTGGAACACGGAATGAGAAACCTACCCCAACCAGTGTCATTATATTATTCAGGTGCATTTTTCCGACATGATAAACCTCAACGTGGACGATACCGAGAATTACACCAATTTGGACTGGAAGTAATCGGAACAGAAAAAAGTATCGCTGATGCATTAATCATTCAAACATTTGTAAAAATTTTGGAAGAAGCAGGTTGCCCTAATGTGGTAGTTGATATCAACTCTATCGGTGATAAAGATTCACGCGGTGCATACATAAAAGCATTAACCGCTTATTACCGAAAATTTGCAAATCAATTACCAACCGTAGATCGTGAACGATTAAAGACAAACCCACTTCGAATTTTGGATTCAAAAGAAGCAAAAACAATTGAAATCAACGAGGAAGCTCCTGATTCAATTTCATTCCTCACACCAAGTGCGAAAAAACATTTTAAGGAAGTATTAGAATATCTGGATGAAACTGGTATCGTATATCGTATCAATAAAAATTTGGTCCGAGGACTCGATTATTACAGTCACACAGTATTTGAAATCATTGAAAATAGTGACGACCCAGAAACTAATGGATTAGCGTTAGGTGGTGGTGGCCGATACGACGGGCTTGGGAAAATGCTTGGATCTAAAAAAGATATCCCTGCAGTAGGTGCAGCAATCGGAATGGATCGAGTAATCGACGCAGCATGGTTCAAGGATTTATCTCCGCGAATCATGGAAGATCCACGGTTCTATTTGATCCAATTAGGATTCGAGGCAAAAATTAAAACACTCGCAATTTTGGAAATCCTCCGCAAAGCAAAATGTCCTGTGTATCAATCATTATCAAAAGATAAACTTGGCTCACAATTAGCAGCAGCTGAAAAAATGAACGTACCATACGTAATTATTTTCGGACAACGCGAGGCAATGGATGGAACCGTAATTATTCGCAACATGGCGAACCGTTCACAGGACAGTGTAAAAATTTCAGAATTGATGACATACATCAAAAAATTGAAATAAAAAACCTTTATATAGGGGTTTTTTTATTTATTATTCAAAAGACTGGTTTTTCAGACAAAAATCGGTATACTGCAGGTAGTTATGAAATCATCTGATATTCACATATTCCAAACTCCAGACAAGGTTTTAAAAACCGTTTGTTCCCCTATTACTCTTTCTGAAATTACTAATACCTCTACCCAGAAAATAGTAACAGAAATGAAACAGGCGCTGGCTGAATCTGGTGACGGTGTTGCAATTGCAGCGCCTCAAATCGGACATACCGTGCGAATTTTTGTTGTTGCTGGATCAATACTTGATCATGTAAATAATTATCACGGTGAATATATATCCCCTGATAAAGTATTCATTAATCCGGAAATTATCAAAGCAAGCAAAACAAAAAAACCAATGCGCGGTGAGGGATGTCTGTCGGTCCGATTTATTTACGGAACTACCAAACGATCTGACAAAGTTACCGTGAAAGCATACGATGAAACTGGTAAAGAATTTGTTATGACCGGCACAGGATTATTAGCGCAAATTTTCCAACATGAAATTGATCATTTAGACGGAGTGCTTTTTATTGATCATGCACACGAAATTCGTGAAATGACCGATGAAGAAAAAGAGGCTTATAAAATAGAATTAGAAAAAATGAGAGAGGAGCGAATGATTGAAATGTAATATATGTTTATACTTAAATATTTAATTATTATAGTTGCAATATTCTTTGGATATTTTATAGCAAAATTTCTATCCGAAAAAACAGAAGGTGCTCCAGGAAAATTTGGCTCTCTTATATTTACTGTCAATGATTACACTATTCATCTCCATCATTGGTTTATAGCAATCATTATTCTTATCTTTTTGATAAAAATAAAATATCATAATACTTTCATTTTGAGTTTTCTTTTTGGAATAATATTACAAGGTCTAAATTACAGAGATTTTTATAAAATAATTTATAAAATAAAAAAATCATGAAACCACTCAATTACATTTTTTTTGGGACACCGGACATTGCTGCAGAAACGCTCGATGTATTATTTTCTGCTGGTTATATTCCAAAAATAATAGTTACTGGGCCAGACCGACCTGTTGGGCGAGGACTCCTTATGACACCACCTCCTGCAAAAGTGTGGGCACAACAACATGATATACAAGTATTGCAACCTGAAAAAATAACCAATGAATTTATACAAGATTTAAAATCACATTCGCCTGAATTATTCATAGTTGTTGCCTATGGAAAAATTCTTCCAGAATCGTTAATCAATATTCCATCCAAAGGAACATTAAATATCCACTATTCCCTATTACCACGTCACCGCGGGGCCAGTCCTACAGAAGGTGCAATTCTTGCAGGAGATACGATAACTGGTGTCACCATCCAATCAATGGTATATCAGTTAGACGCAGGAGACATCATGGCACGAATTGAAACCAATATTGATCCAGATGAAACAACTCCGCAATTACGTGGACGATTATCGGTATTAGGTTCAGAATTACTGGTAGAAACATTGAATCACTTAGACGATCGGTTAAGTAACAAAATCCCTCAAAATCCAGAAGGTATTACCAAATGTGGGAAGATTAAAAAAACAGATGGAGAAGTTTCAAAATCGGATGATCCGCACACAATGTATACAAAATGGCGAGCATATCAACCATGGCCAGGAATTTATTATTTTGATGAGCATGGAAAACGTGTAAAAATTACAGAAATGAAAAGATTTAATGGAGTCCCAAAAATTACCAAAATTATTCCAGAAGGCGGAAAAGAAATTCAAGTAGGTTAAATAAAAAACACTATTATATAGTGTTTTTTATTTATTCCTTAATCAAATATTTCTGAATCATTTCAATGTTTCCGTTTACTTTTTTATTTGGATTCAATATATTTTGCTTATCAAATATTTTCTTTATTGAGCCAAATAATTTAATTATTCCTACATCGAATTGTTTCCCAAGGTATGGCGTTCGTACGATCCCATCATTATGCTCTCCTGTAATTGAACCATGGTAACTTGCAATAACGTCATATACTTCATTAGACAGTCGTGTTACCTGATCTACAATTCCCTCTTTTTTGAAATCTAACAATGGAATAATGTGGAAGTTCCCATTTCCAGCATGCCCAGCAATGGTATATATAAATTTTTCACGATCTAAAATACTTTGAATTTTTGGAAGAAATTCTGATAGATGTTCTGTAGGAACTACCACATCATCAATGAATGGTGCTGTGTGTAACCCTTTTACATGTTTTCGTAACAAACTAAAACTCTCACGTCGGATCTTCCAATACTTTTCTGCTTCATTATGTTTCATTACACGCGATTGATATCCAAATGTAGTTTTTACTTGTTTTTCAAGAGTATGCAATTGTCCAAGTAACTCTTCCTGATTATTTCCAGTAACTTCCGTCATCAAGATTAACTTTGGAATACCGGTTCGCATCATCATGAATGCTTCTGGAATAAATCGCAACCCTAATCGTGCACCGCCAAACAGCCCTAATTGCTTTACAAAATCAGTAAAGAATTTAAACGCAAAGGTTAGACTGTAATCATCAAATGATTCGATTGATGTTGGATTTACTTCTTTGCAGATATTTACCAAATCTCCCAAATTTTTCAGATCTGGCAAAAATGTCACCATCATAGCCGTCACCGGTTCAACTGGTACTAATCTGATTTTCATTTCAGTCACAATACCAAGTGTCCCCTGAGACCCAACCAATAATTGATTCAAATCAAATATTTGGGTTTTTGCATTCCACACATTCCAAATAGCATACCCTGCAGAATTTTTTGAAACAATTGGTTTTGCGTTAATGATTTCAGCTCCATTATTCTGGATCAATTCCCACACTGACCGATACACTTCACCTTCAAATGTTTTTGATTTCATTTTTTCTTCGAGTTGAGGCCGGTTCAAGGGTTCTACAATATATTCATTTCCATCTGTAAAAATGACTTTTGATGACAAAATATATTCATTAAACTTTCCATACTTTAACGTTTTTTCACCTGCGCAGTTATTTCCATACATTCCACCGAGTGCACATAATTCGCGTGATGCCGTATATGATGGGAAAATTACATTTTGCTCCAACGTCTTTGGTTCGAAATCTCGATAATAACATCCAGGTTGAACAACCGCATATTCTGGTGTAACAGATATTACATTATGCATATAACGCGTCACATCAATAATAATCGAATCATTGATAGCACCGCCTGCCATACAGGTTCCTGCTGATCGTACTGTTAGGTTTAATTTTTCCTCGCGAGTTTCATTTTGTTCATTTGTCCACTTTACTAATTTCTGAATATCCGCTGAATTTTTTGGAAATAAAACCATCTGTGGAACAATTTTGAACATACTGGCATCTCTGGAATACTTTTCCAAAGATTCCTCTGTTGTTTCAATATCACCCGAAAATACACCTTTTAAACTTGGCACTAATAATTCTAGGTCTGATTTCATATGCACTGAGTATAGCAAACAATCCACGGAAAACAAAAAAGTCTACATATCTGCAGACTTTTATAGAAATTTTACTTTATTCGCCGGTGACTTTGACACCATTAGCAACCTTTGAATTATTATCCAAACTGCTGGCAAATTTTTTTGATACTTTAAGAAACGGGTTTCCTGAGTGTTTATATTTTTTCTTATCGCTAAGTAATACCAACGTGATATCACTACTTTGTACTGCGAGTTGAAAAACATCTCCATCTGCCACTCCTACTTTTTGAAAAGGAACTAATCGTTCATCGTCTTTATCGAATTTTATCCAATAAATCCCTTTTTCAATTTTTACGAGAATCCCCGGAGTGTTACGTTTGATATAAAAAACATTTTTTGAATTTTCTAAATTCTCAACGATCGTACCCACCTCATCTACCGAGTAACCATTACTGGTTGTGTTTAAGGTACATTTTACATCTTCTGAACTCCAGAACTGAACTTCTGTTTCCATTCCTTTTATCTTCTTTTCCATTCCAACAGTATAAGGAACGGTTTGAGGCGCACTCGATTGAGGGGCCTTACACCCTGTTATTATAAGAATAGATAGCAGGATAATGTTAAAAATAATACTTTTCTTCATTTTTAATATTTTTTATTTTTAAAAATCATTTTTCTTACATTGAATTATATACATAATTATATAAAAAGTCAAGTAATTCTCTGTTGATTTCTTGGTATACTGTTTCCATTATGAAAGCACCAAAAAACCTATTTGTACTACCTTTTGACCACCAAACCGGCCTCTGGAAAGCGTTTGGTTGGGCTGAACCAATTAGCGACGACCAAAACGCATTAATGATCGAAACACGCGATATAACCTATGAAGGCTATCAATACGGACTCCGTCTGGGAATTCCAACCGTTGATACAGCGATTCTGACCGATGATATCTATGGAAAAAACGTGATCGACAGTGCTCGGGAAAATGAACATCCGTTGATTTATACTCTTGAAAAATCTGGACAACCATCACTGGTATTTCAACATGACGATTGGCAGAATCGAGTTTTAAAAAATAAACCACAATGGATTAAAACATTAGTTCGATATAACCCAGAAGCCAACCGTGTAGATTTGGATAAAACGTTGGCAAATGCAAAAATTGTTTCTGATTTTGCAAAAACTCACAATATTCCCTACATGATCGAACCGTTGGTGCAACCAACTGATACACAAAAAGAAATTGCAGACTTTGACCATGCTATGCGCCCAGATCTGACGGTTCGCATGATCAATGAAATTTATGAATCAGGAATCTTCCCTACTGTTTGGAAAATTGAAGGATCTGATGATATTGAATTTTATAACAAGGCAGCAGATGCCATTGCAGCACACGACACAGATGCACGCATTGTGGTACTTGGTCGGAACGAAACCATTGAAACGGTTTCAACATGGATAGCAACAGGTGCACAAAATGACTATGTAATTGGATTCGCTGTTGGACGCACCGTTTTTCTGGATGCGATTAAAAAATATATTTCAAAGGAAATAACACGTGATCAAGCAGTTCAACAAATTGGTGAAAATTTCTATAAAATTTACAAAGCATTCACAAACGCAAAAACACACGCATAGTGTGTTTTTGTTTAGTTAAAATAAATTTATGAAATGTAAAAATGTTGCCACACAGAAAAAAGAAACTCCTGCTGAAAAAATATGCCATATGCCGTGGTTAAAATTATAACCATGCTTAAATTGCCTAAAATAAAAGAATAATGCGATTATTGCAAAACCAATTGCAATCATGCTGTATGGAAATATCCAATGACCTTTGAAAAGTAATATAAAATTAGCAAGCATTAGCGATGTTGATGAGACAACATCAATATATTCTATTCTCTTTTCATGATGAAAATGGAAATATGATGAAATAATAAACACTAACCCTTGAATGACTGCATACCAGTACACGTTATATGCAATTGCAAATGCAAGAGGAACTAGGAAAAATATATTACTCCAAAATTTAATTTGTTTTACTGAATTCATAACAATTATTTGCATTCAATCGCTGTATATTTTGCGGTCAAGCCAGCGTTCCATTCAAACATATTTGTTTTTGAATTCCATTGATATGCAACGAGTCCGTCGTTCTTATTACATATATAATGGGAATAATCATCATTACTTATGTTTTCATCTAATGATTTTGATATTGTATAGAAACCTTTTTCATTAGGTAATAATTTATACCCCATTGAATACGCTGCCATTCCTGCTTCCCAAAGTTCAGCATTTCCAATCTTACCGTCCTTACCCTTGGTCTTTGCAACTGAAATAGATCCGTTTAAATTTTTCATAAGAATAACAGAACTACTAGCATTACCTGTTGAAGCACTAAAAATAGCTTCTGATGTATCATCTCCTGTTAAATCAATCTCTTTAAGTAAAGTAGGTTTATCTTCACTTCCAACAGAAACCTTTTCACTTTTATAGAGATCAAATACGGAAGAGCTTGCAACTGAATTCCAATTAATACTCTCTGAGTTCGAACTTGTCGAAACTTGTTGATCATTATCAATTTCGTTCCGGTTATCAACCACTGAATTACTAACTCTCATCATATCATTTTGATAATTAGTTCGATTTTGATTTATTCCAATTAATACTGCAATAACAATCAATACAACGATGAGTATACCAAGCAATATATTTGTAGTTTTATTATTCATAAATAGTAAATAAGATAATTAATTATTCGCACAACGCATTCCAATCTGCTGCAAATTTTTCAAGTCCTTTTGATGTTAATGCGTGATCAATATCATATTCATTCCATGGAAGTTCTGTAAGTTCCTGATACTGAATTGGCTCCAAATATGGTTGTTCCGTAGGAATTATGGCTTTTTCATTTATCTCTTTAATTAGTTTAAATGGAATGGTCATTGCACTAATTTGCTCATCCATACATAAATGAATATGATCGGTACTACGGATACTTGCTCCTAATATTCGAACATGACTATTCCAATTCAAATACATTTTTTGTATGTTTTTAATTAAATCCACGCCGCGCAAATTAATATCATCCAATCGCCCAACGAACGGAGAAACATACACGTGTGCATTTTTCGCGTTTTTTGTTGCTGCGTGAACTGCTGCTGCTTGTTCCTGTGAAAAACATAATGTCATATTCACTGAAATCCCTTCAGATACTAATTTTTCTGCAGCAGCCAATCCTGCATCTGTAATTGGAAGTTTTACAAAAATCCCCGAGAACCATTTAGTAATTTTGTAAGCTTGATCTAGTAATTCTTCCACAGTACTGTTTGTATCTGCATACACCTCGGCTGAAATTTTTCCATTTGGAATAATACTTTGAATCTGCAAAGCAATTTCTTTATATTTTTCAAATAGTTCTGCGCGGGTAAATTTTTTAGTTTCTAAATATTCCTGAACAGTTGGACTTTTTGCAATCAAGCTTGGGTTGGTTGTTTGCCCATCTAAAAACCCCAGCAATTCAACCGTTAATGCTGTTTCGGTCGGATCACCACTATCCAAAAATATATCTGTAGTCGTTTTTCCAAATAATTGTTCTAATGGGTTCATATACTACACAGTATACCCTTTTCTGTTATAATGTGTCTATATGAAAAAAATTGACCTACTAGCCATTGGTGACGTATTAACCGACGCATTTATCCATCTGGAAGATGCCCAGGTACACTGTAATATTGATAACACAGGTTGTACTATTACCCTGCCTTTTGGGGCTAAAATTCCCTATAAAGCAGTCGAGGTGCTCCGTGGTGTTGGAAATGCAGCAAATGCCGCTGTTGCAGGTGGACGACTTGGGTTACCATCAGCATTAATTGCAATTGTTGGAAATGATGAAGAAGGTGCAAAAACTCATGAACATTTTAAAACTGAGTCTGTGATAACTGACTTTTTAACAACTCAAGATGGAGTTCCTACTAACTATCACTATGTGTTGAGTTATGGTCCAGAACGAACCATTTTGGTAAAACATGAACATTACAAATATGAGTTGAATGTTAGTAAATTAAATGAATATGACATTTCATGGGTATATCTGACATCAATAGCTAGTGGTACTGAAAAATATCATGACGCATTAATTGATTGGTTAGAAACTCGGCCAGAAATAAAACTCGCATTCCAACCTGGAACATTTCAAATGAAAGGCGGTATTGAACCTATGAAACGAGTCTACGCGCGATCTGATGCATTTTTCTGTAATATAGATGAGGCGCGAAGTATCCTTGGACTCCCTCATGCAGATTACGCAGAATTACATGCAAAATTACGTGAGCTTGGACCAAAGGTTGTATGTATTACCGATGGACCAAATGGTGCGACTATTTCAGATACTGAGCATGCGTGGTTCGTGCCAATGTATCCAGATCCAAAACCACCAGTAGATCGTACAGGGTGTGGTGATGCATGTGCATCTACAACAGTTGCAGCGATGATGCTTGGTAAAGATTTGGTAACTGCATTATCATATGGTGTAACCAATTCAATGTCGGTAGTTCAGTATGTTGGTGCACAGGCGGGATTATTGTCACAACAACAAATTGAAGAATTTCTAAACAATGCACCAAGCGAATTTCAAACAAAACAATTATGGTAATAAA
>CAZSCW010000011.1:0-13326 GCA_964605495.1 uncultured Candidatus Saccharibacteria bacterium | reverse complement strand
AAAACACCTGTTTCATAGGTGTTTTTTGCTACCCCTTGTAGGTAATCGAACCTATGATAGAATTTGGGTATGAATAAAAACCATAAAGGTTTCGCTTTGATAACAGTATTATTAATTGTGTTTGGTATAACAATTATTAGTGGTGGTGCATATTATTTGGGAATGAAAAATAGTACACAAAATAAGATACAAAATAATCTTGATACTATAACTCCTCTTGTCGATAAAAAAAATATTGATAGTGTTTCAACAATTACAACAACTTCATCAGCTAAACAAGTAAAACAAATCATTTGTTCATTATCTGGAAATGGGATTGACGCTGGGCAAAATCAAAATCAATTAACATTTTTTGCCAAGGGGAAAAATTGTGTTACATTATCCGGATTTACACCAACCTTATCAACGAATGAAAGTGTAACATTTAATGGTGTAACGAAAACATGGAGGGTCGCATATCTTAGTTACGGTCAGGCAAATTTTTCTCGTGATGGAAAACATTTTGCATACACTGCATCTAATATGTATATACCACCTGCACAACGTGTTGTAGGTGTTCAGACGAGTGCAGAACAGTTTATTGTTTCTGATAATATTGCAGGTCCAACATATGATTCTGTGTATTATCCTCAATATTCACAGGATGGAAATCGTCTGGGATATTGTGCACAAAAAAATGGTCAGTATTTCAAGGTGATTGATGGGGTTGAAACAATAACTACTAAAGACGCTTATTTCAATGAATGTGGATCGCTATTTGGCTATAATCCAAATCCAGAAATAAATAAAAATCTGCATCAAGATATTACTTCGCCAGATGGAAAATATCTCCTTACCGAACTCGTACCTGATAGCGCTATTAAAAATTGTAATATGGCAAATTGCGCTGTTTATAAAGTACTTAAAAATATTTCAACAGGTACGACTACACAATATGGTCCATATGATATGGTTACAGATACCGATTTTTCCCCAGACAGTAAGCACTTTGCGTACACAGCAATCTCTATAGATTCTCCACAATATTATTCCGTGGTTATAGATGGTAAAGAAAAGGATCATTATAATGAAATTTGGAATTTGGAATTTTCTAGTGATAGCAAATCATTATCTTATAATGCAAGATCTGGGGATACTGTTTACTACATTGTAGAACCTCTTTAATTAGAATGATACATCAAGAGTGACGATAATTCTTTCATAAAGAAATATTACTTTCCTAGATAATTGAGGCTCTACCAGTTCTAAGTTGGGCAAACTAAACAAAAAATACACTACAAGGGTGTATTTTTTATATTAATAAACATTATAATATGATATAATTTACACATATATGTCATATATATAAACTTCAAAGAAGTTTATATTTTCTGTACTCTCCCTGCTCTCTATCATAGGATATAGCGTATTTGTATTTGCTGCTGCACCTAATGGTGGTTACTCTGCAGGAGCAACTCTTGATCCAGATTGTGCACCGGGTGATACAGACTGTATTGTCGTTACTTCATCATCACAATGGGATGATATTGTTGGCGGTATCAGTTATACAGGGGGGGAATGTTGGAATTGGAACAACCACTCCAGGTGGTGTTTTTGAAGTTTCTCTCGATGGTTTTAATTCAGGTCTTTTGGTAGATCAAAATAATTTACGTGTTGTAATGGGAACTTATGCTTCTGATAATTTTGTATCAACAAATGCTAATACTGGAATTACAGAATTAGCGGCAGCAAACCAAATTAATTTTTACAGTACTACTAATTGGTTTACAGGGAATGTAGGTATTGGTAAAGATACACCTGAATATTCATTAGATGTTCATACATTAACTAATCCTCTCTATGATAATTCCGACAGTGGGGAAAGTTGGTTTCATTTTGGTGGTTATGGAACTGACCCACAATATGGGCATAATGGAGGGTATTTAGGATTTCATTTGGATGATGGAGAATTCGGTGGAAACATTATAGATTTTTTAGCAGATCCAGAAGAGGGTGTACATCTTTCAAATAATACAATGGGAATTATCCAATCATTGGATCATGGGTTATAGGAGGAGAATCTGCCGGTATCGGTATTCGCGAAACTAATTCGATGATTACAGATAATCAGAGTAGATTCATTCCGCATTATTTTAAATAAATTCATAAATTGTGAGACTGACCATTTGGTCAGTCTTTTTTGTTGCATAGATCATTAATTGACTTTGTTTCTGTATATGGTAGTTTGTAGATAAGTTTCACCCTTTAAAAACTAAAAAAATGACAGCAAAAAAGACCACCTCAAAAACAACACCAAAAACTGGTAAAGTATTTATACTCGATACCAGTGTTATCCTCCATGATCCTGGATGCATTTATAATTTTGAAAAACACGATATAGTAATACCTATTCATGTTGTAGACAAACTGAGATTTCTTAAAAAAGATCTCAATTACAACCAAGCAATAGATTTCTGCAGAACATTAGATTCTCTCACAAAGGATAATGTTTTCTGGGGATATCAAAATTGGAGATTCTTTAGGTATGCTGCAGGTACTACACTGTGTGCCAATTTTAAAAACTATAAAGAATGACTTTGTAGAATCAGATAGTTTGGTAAAAACTATTTCTTTGGCACTTACTCTTCAGAAGCAAAGGCCTAATAAACATATCACCATTGTATCAAAAGATCCTGCAGTCAGAGTACTTGCAAAATCTTTTAGTATTTTAGCAGAAGATTATAAATTTGATCGAGTTTCCGATATTTCTTTTTTATCTGAAGACATAAAAGAAATACAGACTGATTCAGATTTTATTAACTCTCTCTACCAACAAAAGAAAGTTAAATCTAATATAGGGGCTGCTCGAGAAAATCAAAATTTTATTTTAAACGCCGATCAACATGCTCTCGTCCGGTACGTAGATGGTCATTTTAGAGTCATTCAAAATGATAAAATGCATTTTGTGGATGTTAAACCGATTAATACAGACCAAAAATTTCTTTTTGATGTATTGATCGATCCAAATATTTCCCTTGTTACCGTTGAAGGATTAGCAGGAAGTGGTAAAACATTAATTGCGATAGCTTATGCTCTACAACAACTGAAGGAGAATAAATGCAAAAAGATTTTTTATACTAGAAAAACCATTGAAACAGGTGATCATTCAATGGGGTATTTACCTGGTACTATGGAGGAAAAAATGAGTGAGTATATGCATGGCCTTAACGACAGTTTAGATTTTATCTCACCTCTAAATTCTTCAAATGAAAATCTTATAAAAAATGCAAAAGTTTCCAAAGATTTAAAAATTGAAGCAATAAACTATATCAGAGGCAGGACGATCCCTGATGCAATTTTTATCATCGATGAAGCTCAAAATATTACTCCGCACGATGCAAAAACATTAATTTCACGTGCTGGTAAAAATACGAAATTTATTTTATTAGGCGATAATAGTCAAATAGATGTTGCCTACCTAGATAAATATTCAAACGGGTTCACACACACAATAAAGAGTTTTATCGGTACAAAACAACATGCTCATATTCGTTTAAAAGAATGCGAGCGTTCAGAGCTTGCAAAGCTTGCAGCAGAACGAATGTAGTATCTTTAAACTTAATAAAACAAAACCTCAGAATTTATTCTGAGGTTTTTTAATAATTATTTTAAGATTTTTACCATCACATAATGCGGTCCAACGTTTGGGATATTAAATTCCTGTGACGCAAATGTCCATCCAGTTTTTTCATAAAAACCAGTAGATTCTGATCGTGCATTGCACCAGAAAGTTTTAATATTACTTTTAGCAGATAGTAATTTTTCTGCATGACTAACCAATGCTTTTCCAATTCCTTTTCCTGCCATTTCCGTCTGTGTGGCCATTCCGCGTAATTGCCAGGCTGGTTTTCCTTCATAATCGCGTAACATATAACTGACACAGCATAATGGTTCACCTGGTATGTTATCAGTATAAAAACATGCAAAATGGTGTGTAGCTGGGTGATGATCGCCATCAAATCGTGCTGTTTCAATAGGTAGTCCTGGTCGCAAGATTGTATGTCTCAGGTTGAGAATAAATTCAACTGGAATCTGTTTAAAGATTAGTTTTTTTAATAGTGTCTCCATAATGTACTTTTTGTATACAGTACGCTTTGGTTATATAAAAGTCAACAGAGAGTTGCTTTTTGGACTATTGTAGGTTACTATAGAACTGTTAAGAGATATAATCTATCTCAATTTAATTTATCAATAATTTCCAATTCATATATGGCAAAACGAGGAACTACATTATCACAGCATGTGAAATCAAAAAAATCTCCAAAGACTAAAAAACGATTAGCAATCAAAAGTGCTATGATTGCTGAAAAAATGGCTAAAAAACCTTTCAAGAAAAAGAAAGCAAAATAAAACCATCACAGACCAAATCTGGATGGTTTTTTGTTAATCCTTAGGAATTTTGATTGTTGTCTTTCTTTACCAAAATGATTATATTAACAAAAATTACTTTAAAATATTGACAATATAATTTTTTATTGTTAATATGAATTGAAATTATTTATCATTAAAAACAATAAAATTTATGAGTAATCTTTTAAAACCTGCGATACCTACGTCTACCGGTATCATTTACAAGGAAACTGAACCATGGATGGTGGCAGTGCTCCGCAGTACGGGCAAGCATGGTAATAAACTTGTTCTGCCAGGAGGAAAAGTAAAAGTTGGACACCATAACTGGTTGCAAACATTAATTATTGAAGCAAAGGAAGAAATTAGTATAACTGATTTAAAAATGATCAATTTCTTTTGTATAGGCTCAAAACCTTTGCGTGATGTTCGCATATTGGAAATGGGATGGTATTTGGATGGAAATCCAATGCCTGACAATATTCCTTGCATTGATGAAGAGAAGACATTAGTCGAAGGCTACCACGCATTTGATATGGTGTTCACGGCAGTGTCTAACAGTGAACCAGTTGCTGATGGTATCGAGGGAAAAGAGGCATTTTATGTGGATGTTAACAATGTTAACCCAGATGATTATGCATTGGATCATGGTCATATACTGGTTGCGTATGCGCACTACTTGAAGACAGGGAATAAACCTGCACTGGATCAGTTTTAATTCATAATAAAACCCTACTATTTCAACACAAATAGTAGGGTTTTTCTTATAATGTATATTTGACACTAAATACCAATATGCTATACTCAAAGTGAATCGATATTACACACCTTATAAATTAAAAAAAAGTGGAAACACCAAAAATTACAGATTTTCAAGATGTTAAAGAGTTTGAGATTTTCCTGAAATCAAAGATTGCAACGTATCCGAATTTTCCGGATCCGAATGTAAACTTTAAAGACATACAAAGTATTTTGTATGATCCAGAATTGTCCAGTGAAACACTTCATTTCTTAACAGAGTTGTTACCAAAAGATTTGGCAGGCGATTACGCATTCAACAAAATTATTTGTTTTGATGCAAGAGGATTCTTGTTTGGGTTCAGTCTTGCTAGTGTTGCATTTGTTCCAATGGTTATGGCCAGAAAACCAGGGAAACTTCCTGGCGAAATGGTTTCACAAACATTTAAAAAGGAATACAAAGCAGATAATGGTAAAGAATTTGAAACCATTCAAATTCAAAAAGGATTAATTAATCCTGGTGACCGAGTTCTCATTCATGATGATTTGCTCGCAACAGGAGGAACTGCATCTGCTGCAGCTGAAATCGTGAAAAAGTGTGGTGCTGAAATCATAGGGTTTCATTTTGTAATGGATCTGACATTTTTACCAGGACGAAGTGTTCTTCAGAAATATGTTTCTGATGATCGTATTATTTCATTAGTTAAATATTAATACGTACTGTGTAAGTACAAAACCGCTTTTTAACAAAGCGGTTTTTTTGTATGATATAATTCATATATGAATATAATTAAGTCTACAGTATTACGTTATCCTAAAATTATGTGGACTATTATAAAAAACACACCAACTCTTGATCTATTGGTAATTTTTAAAAATGCAAAAATCTATATTGGTTATGATCAGGGGAATATGATCGGGTTTTTATCTATAAAACAGTTTGGTAGCATAACAGAACTGGGAACATTATATGTTTTCCCAGAATTTCGCCGTCATGGATATGCAGAACAATTGTCTGATCAGGCCAAGAAAGATTATTCAGAATTATATTTACTTTGCACACCTGATATGTCAGAAATGTATGTTAAATATGGCTTTATCGTTGTAGATTACCCAACAGGTGTTATGAAATTACGAAAGAAATTATTTGATATGTTTATTGCACCAATAGTTGGGTATCGTATTATGGTTATGAAGAATAAATAGTTACTTTAATTATTTTTTTGCTATACTGTAATCATGCAAAATATACGTGGAAACAAAAATGTGCGCCTTATTATCATAGTAGTGCTCATCCTGGTCGCAGCTTATTTATTATATTCAGTTTGGTAACAATATATGGCAATTCCAAAATTTAAACCGCTTGCAAATGCGAGCGAAGGGACAAAGAAAATTATAAAACCAGTATTAATTGGTGTTATTGGAATCCTGCTCGCTGGATTTGGGTTAGAGGCTACTAATAATGATTGGGATTTAGGTAAACTATTTTCTGGTTCATCGATGGCAGATGCAAAAGTTATGCGTGACAAGGAAGGTAATGTCGTAACCGAAGGAGGAAAGGCAACCGATGAATATAATTGTGATGATTTTGAAACTCAACCAGAGGCTCAAAAGTTTTTCATCAATGCTGGTGGGCCAAATAAAGATACCAACCGATTGGATGGTAATAACGATGGTCAGGCATGCGAAAGCTTACCAAAAGGGATTAAATAAAAACCACCAAATGGTGGTTTTTATAATTGACCATTTAAAATATTCGTGATATTGTTTCTGGGAAACATATAATTGATAACAAAATAAAAAATCAATCACCATGCCAGTTAAAGGAACCGTTAGGGTAATGAAATTTGAAGATCGAATCGAGAACACCCTTGTCGGTAAGAAAGTTTTTATATTAATTGATGACTTAATTGCAACAAGAAAGGGAATTTTTATCGATATAGAAAATGAAGTTGTTTTTGAACAAGACATTGAAGAAAATAAAAAGTTTGAATATGTTCCAATAACGAGATTAGGAACAGGTTTCAGCGATCGTGATTGGAAATTAGATCTTACTGAATTAGATCAACCTCTTGAATTAGAGAGTGATGGTGCCTATCATTACTTTATGCGTAATATTGGAAAATATATCTACTTTTCAAGTGCTAAATTGGAATTAGTGGATGAAAATGAAGAAGCTATTCCAATTTTAAATGTAGACCTAACAGAAAATGAAGAATATCCCCAACTTTCAGAAATAGATCAATTAGTACAAGACCTTAGGGATGCCGAAGAAAATCAAGACTATGAAAAAGCTGCATCCATTGTACAAGAACTTAAAGACAAAGGCTGGAAGCAAAATTAATAAATAACAAAACCACTACATTGTAAGTGGTTTTTTGTTTGTCACAAATTTGGGGTATACTACGTAATACTATTATGAAAGAAGATCTTTTAAGCTTTCATTACGTTATTCCTGATGCAAAACAAAGCCAGGATTCTTTTGAGGTGCTCTATACAGAATTTTTTACACCACTATATAAATACATTTTTTACAGGATCAGAGACAAAGAAACGACCATGGATATTATACAGACAGTTTTCCTTAAGGCGTTTAATAATAGAGACCAGATCAGAAAAGATGAAGCACTACAATATCTATATACCATTGCCCGTAATCAAACGATTGATTATTTGCGTAAGAAACATGCAATAAGTTTTGATGCATTTGAACATTTTATTGAAAAAACCCCTGATGATTCAATGCTTGATCCGGAACAAAATACTATTATATACGATGAAAAAGATTTTATACAAAAAATACTGAGTACATTACCAGAATCACAGCGTGAAATTGTTACGTTGCGGTATTTACAGGAATTAGAATATCCTGAAATTGCTGCTATTACAGGAAAAAACGAAGAAGCGCTTCGGCAGACTGTATCACGTGCAATGAGAGCTCTACATAAACAATATAACCCACATGAAAACTAATAAAACAATTGAACAACTATTTAAGGACGAGCAATCAAATGTTGTGGTTCCTTCGCGTGCAGAGTTTCGTGGTATAATCGAGAGTGTCACAAATCCATTAGCAGATCGTAATACACACCAGAAGGGAACAGTATCACCCTTTGGAATATTCATTCTTATGTCAAAAAATAAATTAATACTTGCAGGTTCAGTCGCATTATTGGCTATTATTGTTATTATACCTACGATTCGTCATGGGTATGTAAAAAATCAACCACAACCTTTACCTGAGGTTACTTTCACAGAAACAAATCCTTCAACCGTTATAGCAGGAAATACTATTACACAAGCGGCAAATGGATCAGTTTCTGAGGATGTTGCCGCAGATATTGTTGCTGATTTAAATCAGGAAGATGCGCTCATACAACAAGAGTTTGCTGCAGAAGCGACTACAACAGATGACAGTGCTTTATTAGATGATATTACTAGTTAATTATAAAGTATTTATTATATGAACAAAAAAACATATTTAAAAATTGGAACATTGGTATTGTTAGTAGTGATTAGTGCTCCACAAATCTCTTTTGCTGCTCGACTTGATAAAGTTGATCTAGCAAAAGGATTAAAAGGTGATGGTTCGCAGTTTTGTGTGATGATTGATCGACGATCTGCAGATTTGGATACAAAAGTTAATCAAAAATTACAACAACTACAAACTCGTCGAAACGATCGTGCGACAGAAAAAGCAAGTCACCGATCAGATCGAGATGCTCAAATAGCTAATCATCGAGGTCAGGCAGACGCTCGTCATGACACACGATTTGCGACGCTTGATACAAAAGCAACAACTGATGTACAAAAAGCAGCAGTTACGGAATTTAAAGCTTCTGTGACAGCGGCAATCAATGCGCGTCGTACTGCTATTGATGCTGCAATTCGTGATTTCCGAGGAGCAGTTGATGGATTAACAGATACTCAAAAATCTAAAGTTGATGCAGCTGTTGCAGAATTTAATACTGCACGAATTGCTGCTATCAACAAAGCAAAAGCAAGTTGTACAGCAGGAACTGATTCAGCTACCGTAAAAGCAGCTTTTGATGCTGATATAAAAGCAGCAAAAGATGCATTTAAAGCAGCAAAAGATCTTATTACAAAAAAAGCTGATGTTGATGCAGCTATCGCAACACGAAAAACAGCTATTGATAAAGCTATTAGTGATTTCAAAACTGCTATGACTGCAGCTCAGGATAAATTAAAATTAGCTTTTCCAAAGGCTCAATAATCTTTTAAAGATTACCAAAAAATCCCCTATTAGGGGATTTTTTGGTATACTAACGGTATATGAAAAACCCATCTAATAAAAAAACTATCACTGCTGTTGTAATCCTTATTTTGGTTGGGGTTTTTGGTTGGTTAGTAATTCGTAATAAATTAGCGGTTGCACCAGTGCAAGTTGTGCCACCTGTTGATAAGGCTGTTATTTTAGAACCCATTGATAAAGAAATAACAGAAACAGGAGATTTATATGAAATTTCAATTCATTATCCTTATTACAATAATACTGTTATTGATACAGAAATTAAAAAATATATTGATAACGCCCATGATGAGTTTGTAAAATCATTTATTCCCTCAGACCCAGTACTCAAAGAAATGTTCACAAATGGAAATAAAGGATTCCTAACAATTACTTATGATGTTAAGAAATCAGTAAAAATATCAACCATTGTGTTTCATGGATCACAATATACTGGCGGAGCACATCCAACACCATTCATTATTACAATTCCTGTAGACACAAATGGAAAATTACTTAAATTATCTGATTTGTTTACCGTTTCGACACCAGAATATCTAGCTGTTTTGTCTAAGTATGCTTCAGAAATCCTCAGCAAGGAATATGGTGATGGATTTTTTAAGGAAGGAGCCGATACCAATCCAGAGAACTGGAATAATTGGTATATTGATGAAAATGGGAATTTGGTAATTTTATTTGGAGCATATCAGGTAGCACCGTATGTAGAAGGTGAACCAGAGGTAATCATTCCATTTTCAGAAATTGAGGGTATTGTAAAACCTGAATATTTTAAATAAGAACTAAAAAAGCCTACCAGAGGCTTTTTTAGTGTAATACTTCTATCATCTTACTCATTCCATGATGACCAGAGATCATACGCAGTTTATTTCTGGGTATAGTATAAAAATCAGCGACCAAATCTAATATTTTTCGGTTAGCGCGGTTATCTTTTGCTGGTTCTCGGACAAAAATCCGTAAAATATAAGATTCAACCTCTTCAATATGTTCCTTTTTTGCGTCAGGGAAGGCCCGAACTCGAATAATAGTTTGCATAGAAAATTTTGGTAAAAATTGGGTAAGACAGCTAAAAATGAGGCCCTAAAAAAACCTTATAAATCAACGTATTTTCAGAATTAACACCATTATACCATAAAAATCTCTTGACAGCAAGACTTGCATGTGCTACACTACAAGCATACCCATTTTCGGGTCTTTTTATTTCACCAGGTTTTACCTACGGAGAAATAGACATCAGACATGACGTTCGACGGAGCACAACCGTCAATTATGCCCAAAAATATATATAATTCATTACGTGGTGCCCACATTATTACTAAGTCATTTACTTTTTTTACCAATGTTGGTAAGTCATCGATAACTGTTGCTCTTGTTGCAACTATCCTGATTACCTCATTCTGGGCACACACAGCACAAGCACAAGCCTTAGACACCGTTTCAGCCGACGAAGAAAAAGTCGTTGACGGATTAACTGTTGCCGAACGAGCAGCTAAAATCGACGCATACTTTGCACAATATAACTTGCCTGCGGCAGGATATGGTAAAGTATTCGTTACAGCAGCTGACCGTGAAGGTATCGATTGGCGTTTCGTTGCAGCAAAAGCAATGATCGAATCTACAGGTGGAAAGTTCGTTCCTAAAAAAGATCCAGATAACATGTTTGGATGGGGATGTTCAGATAAACTCGGCTTAAAATGTAAAGATTTTGCATCAAAAGAAGAGGCTATCAACGAAGTTACTGCCCACTTGGCTGGTAATCGAGAAAGTACTGCTAAATATTACAAAGACAAAACTCTTTCACAGAAAATGTCTGCGTATAATAGGGTAAACCCAAAATACCAACCATTAGTGTTTGGTGTTATGGATAAAATCTCGAAAATCGATGCGCCAAAAGTTCTCGCGATGAAATAATTGCTCAAAAACTCACCCAATGGGTGACTTTTTGATTTCGCAAAATCACCTACTGGGTGTGTATAAAAAACACTCCTAATGTAGGAGTGTTAAACTTCTTTTGGATAACCTAATGGCCAATCGCCATCTGGTGCAGTCATCCAACTTATTTTTTTCAAAGTAGGCTGGGTTGTATGTTTTACTGTTTGTGGATCAAACAGTACATACTGATTACCTTTGATTAACCCTTGATCAGTTTCTTTAACAGCTTCTTCTGGTTTTTTAGTACAGGTTATATTCTTAAGCTCATAGGTGTTTGAGGTTCCAACTCGTTTGTATCTTACAAAAAAGTTAGTTCCATATTTTTTATTATATATCCCTGTGAATTTGAATACTGCTGCCATTTTAACCGGAGAAACCTTTTTAGTTACCCGTATTATTTTTTTGAATACCTTTTCATTAAAGCATTCGTCGCCAAGTTTCTCTGCAGTAGGGAATATCGGCTGTTTGATTGTTCCCATAGTTTTTATTTTTTGTTTACTTAATTATACTACTTTTAATCCTTTTGTCAATTAATTTAATCAGGTTTATTAAATAATGGTTTTTATGTATAGTAGTGTATATGAATGAACAAAAACCTTTTTATGTCACTACCACGCTCCCGTATGTAAACGCAGAACCACATGTTGGTTTTGCGATGGAAATCATTCGTGCAGATATTTTTGCACGGTACAAAAAACTTATGGGTTATGACGTGTTTTTTAATACCGGAACAGATGAACATGGACAGAAATTATGGGCAGATGCACAGAAGGTTGGCGAAGACGTACAGTCATATGTAGATCGTCATGCAGTCATGTTTCGAGGGTTGAAAGAAATGCTCGGTATTTCTGATGATATTCATTTTATCCGAACGACTGACGCTCATCATGAATCTGCTGCACAGGAATTTTGGAAACGAGTTGATCAAAACGGATATATTTATAAAAAACAGTATCAGATAAAATACTGTGTTGGATGTGAACTTGAAAAAACAGATTCAGAATTAGTTGATGGGAAATGTCCAATTCACCCAACCTATACGATTGAATTGATCGATGAGGAAAACTATTTCTTTAAATTTTCTGAATTCCAAAAACCACTGCTCGATTTTTATGCAAAGAATCCACATTTTGTCGTACCTGATTTTCGTTTTCATGAAATAAAAACATTTATTGAATCAGGACTCGAAGATTTTTCAATTTCACGATTGAAATCAAAAATGCCATGGGGCGTTGCTGTTCCAGGTGATGATAATCAGGTTATGTATGTGTGGTTTGATGCATTGGTAAATTATATTTCAACACTTGGTTGGCCGGAAAATTCTGATCAATTTGAAACATTCTGGAAAAACGGAAATCCGACCCAATATTGTGGAAAGGATAACCTACGTCAGCAGTCTGCAATGTGGCAGGCGATGTTGATGGCGGCAGGGTTACCAAATTCCCACCAGATTGTCATTAACGGATTTTTCACCGGTGATGGAGGAATTAAAATGTCAAAATCTATTGGTAACGTGGTAACACCAAACCAGATAGTAGATGAATACGGAACTGATATGTTGCGATTATTCGTATCAAAGGAAGTTTCTATGTTTGAGGATTCACCGTTCACATTGGAACGTGTTGCGGCAACGTATAATGCAAATCTGGTAAACGGAATTGGGAACTTGGTATCGCGATGTCTTACTATGGCACAATCATATGATGTTGATATCAGTGATTTGGTATTTCCAAATTTCGCAGATATTGCACATCCTGCGTACGAACGATTCGATTATGCAGAAGTGACTAATTCAATTTGGGCAGAAATTGCGGATCTGGATAAATATATTACCGATACGGAACCGTTTAAAACATTTAAGGTTGATCCGGAAAAAGCACGTGCAGATGTTCATCATGTGATTACAGGACTTGCACGAGTATCCGTACTGTTACAACCAATTATGCCAGCGACAGCTGATAAAATTAAAGCACTGATTATCAAACGTGAAAAACCAAGTGAGC
>CAZSCW010000010.1:0-13470 GCA_964605495.1 uncultured Candidatus Saccharibacteria bacterium | reverse complement strand
CCTTGAATGGACCATCAGTAATAGTAACAATTTCTCCTGGTGTAACCAAAATAGTGTGTTTCGCTTTTTCAGCACCTTCCATTCGTGAGAATAAGAAGTTAATTTCTTCTTCAGTCACTGGCACTGGTGTTGTTCCAGATCCAACGAACCCTGTCACACGCGGCGTGTTACGAACCACATACCATGAATCGTCGTCTACGATCATATCTACCAAAACGTATCCAGGATAAATTCGGTCCTCTACTTCTACTTTTTTAGTACCCTTAATCTTTACTACTTTTTCTGTTGGTACAACCACGTTGAAAATCTTTTCAGTCATGTTGAGTGACTCGGCACGCTGTTTTAGGTTACGCATTACTGCGTTTTCATATCCGGCATAAGTGTGAATCGCATACCAATTGCGACCCTGTTGCATATCCTGTTTTGACATAAAGAAAAGGTGAGAGAAAGGCTAATAATTATTATTATCGAGTAATGAATGTCTGCAAAAGTTTTCCAAAAATTCCATCAAAGAATCCGAGGTAAAAACCAACAGCTACTGAAATTACCACTACGATTGCAGTGTGTCCCAATGCCTCAGTCGGTGACAACCAAGTTGTTTTTTTTGCTTCACTAATAACTCCTTTGAAAAAGGTTGCGATTGAATTCATAATAAGCCTATAATAGCAGAAAATTGAGAAAAGTCTAGTTGTAATAATATAACATTAAAAAGCACAAAAATGCTTTTTAATGTTATTCGATCTCTGGTACACATTTTCTGCATTTGCATCCTTTTGGCTTGATATGTTCATCAAAGAATTCATCACCATAATTATAGGTTAATTCTTCTCCTTCCTTGATATTACGGTATGCATAAATAAAAATATGATCGCGCACGTTCATAGCATCACAATTCCCTTGCCCACATTGATGATTAATATATCTAGCCTTGTTACCTCTCCCAGAACCATCAATAGTCCATTTTGAATTGATTTCAAACAAATATTGCCCCCCACGTTTTTGTGCTTCTTCATCGCTGATTATTTCGCCGGTATATTCAATAATTTTTGTTCCTTTTGGAATATCATGCCCTGCGAACAGTCCCATACCAGTTCTTGATTTTTTAATATGTAATAAAGGTTTTTTCATATGCATGCATCATAACAGAAAAAATGAAAAAGAAAAATCCTTTAACCGACTGTTAAAGGATTTTTTAAATTAATTAGCGTAACCAGTAGAACTGGCCATTCCTCCAATTGAATGAACGTTGACATGCTGAACCGTACTGGTTAAAAAATGTCATATCACATCGATTATAATCCCATCGATAATTATATCGTGTAGGGACAAAACCATTTGGCATAGGTGCGTACACACTACCGGAATAAGGACCGGACACAGGAACGGAATAATAGTTATTCCAATCTTGATTCCACCAATCTACGTTCTGTGGAACATTATACGTGTATCCCCCAAAAATATACTGGAGATACTGTAATGTTGGCAAACATGATGTAAATGACAATGTCACCATCAGCATTACCGAGAGAAGTCTTTTTTTCATGGTACATATTTTTATTACCCTAACGGTACCATATCTGTTTATTTTGTAAAGTGCTTATTTATTTTTGGCTTTTTTAGTCCACAAAATCCATGTGACTGTTAATAATATAATAATTAGAAATCCAATATTCTCAAATCTTCCAATACCAGAAGAAACTGAATCCAAACTATTACCAAAAAACCATCCAAGTATCCCAAGCCCTGTAGCGCGAATAAAAACACCAATACATGAAAGTATAATATATCGTGTCCATGACATCTCAATAATACCCCCATATACTGCCAGTGCCACTGACGGAATCACCGGAAATGCTCGCATACCGACAAATAACACATCATCCCATGGAGTTTTTTCAAGAGTTTTTTCCAACTGCTGAATATCAGCTACTTTTACACCAATCCATTTGCCCCATCGATCAATAATTTTTATTCCATATTTTCGTGCAAGCCATACATAAGGCAACGATCCAATAGTTACTCCGAGTGCTGCTGGAATTGAAATCTGAACGATTAATTTTATAATTGATGCAAACGAAACAGGGTCACCCCCCATAATAAAAATACCGGCACCCATTTGTACTAATGATGACGGAATAAGCGAAATAACTTCTTCAACAATAGACGCCGCGAAAACACCGAATCCTCCGGCAATTTGTATCCAATGTTGTAATGTATGTATAAAAAAGTCCATAGTTATTTAAAGTTAGCAGTACAAAATTTCTCTATTTCCTCAGTTGTCATAATTTTCGCCATTACCCCACGGAATACTGTTTCCTGGATTTGTTTATTCCACATCTTTTCAGGTCCACCTGATTGCGGGTTTTTCTTCCAAGAATCATACAGTTTACTAGCATCATGTGCAGGCAGGGTTACTAATACCAAATCGTCAATATTTTGAAGGTTCTTTTTACTTCTCGAGATTTGTTTTTCTTTGTGTTCGGTTTTTGAGGCATTAATAGTAAATTGAATTCCTATATCTTCAAATGTTGGTGACATTATTGTTTCTGACTCTTCGACTTTTGCACCCTGATTTTTCTCTTTATTTTTTCGATGAATAATAAAATCTACTTTTTGTTCAACGTCCTGGTATACATCTGCTTCAACAACTTCAAAATCTGCGTTAGTATCCATTGAAAGTTTTTTCAAAAAATTCTTTACCATTTTTTCTGCAATAATTCCCTGTTGCTCACTTCCAGATTCCATTCGCTTTTCAACTTCACGATAAGCATTTTTCTTCATGGGATCAACTTTGGTAGAATCATTAAAACTAAGCTCTGAAACAATAATTTGTTTATCTAGTTTTTCACGCAAATCATCTTTTAACTGATTTAAGTAATACGTTCTAATATCGTGAATATTTACTGACCTATCAAATGTATAGTCGATATTCCACTCATGATCAGTCATGATTTCGCCAATGGTGATTGGTTTAACTTCCCCTGATATTGATGTCATCAAAAAATTTCCTTCACTATCCACAGAAACAACTGGCATGTTTTTTTGAGTTTCCGGATGCACAAAATTACCCGATGCACTATCACGAGTTTTTTCTAACCATTTTTTAAATTTGCTCAATTTTTCAAGTTTTGCTTTTTGAATTTTATAAATTTCAGATTCTGCCTCGGTAGTTGTGTAGGCAATTTCGGCAACAGATGTAGTTATTTTTTGTTTCTCTTCTTCAGCTTTTACACGACCTTCCTTGGTCATATCACGTCCAAATTCCTTTATATTTTCAGTATATTTTTTCAAATTGTTCTCAAAATTCATTTTCATATGGTGATTATAGCATATAAAATGACTCAGTAAAAAAATTAAAATAATTTATTTAATATCGTTCTACTCTTCTTCCCAACAACACCATCTGCTTTTATTTTATGTGCTGTTTGAAATTTTTGAACAGCCACTTTAGTACATGGACCAAAGACTCCTGTCACTGGACAATCATCCCTCGTTTTTCCTTTTGGTGGATAATATCCTAAATTAAACAAAGCATACTGTAACATTAATATTTCTGGTGATTGTTTTTTTGAAGGTGAAAGCGTTGATTTAAAATTGTACTCAAAAGGCTTTTGTGTTCCCTGTTTACCAGAAAGATAATCTTGTAACCCTATTGCAGTAGTGTGAGCAAATGCTGTTGCAAATGTTGGAAACATTGATTTGAGCACTGCAGGCTCATAAATATATGAATATTCAATTAATACACTTGGCGTAGAGAGTGTTCTGTTAGAACCAAGGGCAATCAAATTCGCATCCTGTATAACCCCATTTTTATCTATCTTTTTAAGTTCTGTTGATGCATTGCTGGTATTTAATACTGTATGCAGCCTTTTACCAATACTGGTACCCAGATCAAAAGATATGTCATGATTTAACAATGTAATATCTGGAACATAAATTGAATAACCACTATACTCACCACCTGTGGCTGGACGTGAACCATAATCATTAAAATGAATATGAATAACCAGATCAAAATCTTGTTCATCAATCCATTTGTTTGTTGCATATAACTGATATGCTGCCTTTGCTGGTGCAGATGCATGTGGGACTTGATCAGCAGGTTCAATATTACCATTCTCTATTAGTCGATCCATTGCTTTCTTTTTTGTTTTTATAAATTTTTTGATTTGAGATTCATTGTCATTAAAATAATCTACCAGTGGTGATATATATCCATCTTTATTTCTGGAAACAGTCACTGCGATTAAGGGATTTTTATGTAATTCCACTGCCAGTTTTTCAGCAAGTTGTAATGTTAAATCGGCCTCTTTTACATTATTAAACATAGTTCCAGAAAATTCATCATCATGTCCTGGAACAATTAATACTTTTACAGGTTGTGTTGCTTGAAATTTTTCTGCAGGTGAAAGAGATTCTGCATGAGTAGCAGATGGAATAAATGATATGAGGAGAAAAAATATAATAATACTATTTTTCATATAATGAGTATATCATAATAAAAAACACCAATATTGGTGTTTTTTATGCAGAAATTCCTGCAACATATCCGGTCGTCCAACATAATTGAAGCGAATATCCTCCTGATGGTCGATTAATATGTAGTAAATCTCCTGTTACGAACAAATTCGGAATTTTTTTTGATCGCATGGTTCGAGTATCAATTTCTGAAAGCGTAACACCCCCATCAGCAACCACTGCACGGTCATACCCCATGAGTCCTGAGATACTGACTGGCAATTCCTTGAGCAGGTTAGCTATTAATTTTCGTTCGTCACGTGTAATACTATGAACTTTAGTTTCAAAATTTATTTCTGGTAGTAATGTCATAATAGCATCATGTGTTCCTGCAGGAACAATTTCTTTGAAAATAGTTTTTAACATTTTGTTTTTATTCGCATCAAACACTTTTATAATCTGCTGTTCCAGTGCCCCAAGTGTTGTATCAGGATATGCATCAATTTTTGCGGTTACTTTTCCGGTGTGTAATAAATCTGCAACTTTACTCGAACTGTTTAAAATAAGAGGTCCAGATAATCCAAAATGAGTAAATAGGATTTTACCAGTTTTAGAAAAACTTTTTTTACCTTCTGTATAAAACGTAATTTTCATGAATGATAAACTGACACCGGGCAAACTTTTTATCCAAGCATCGTCAACCGCTAATGGAACAATAGTTGGTGTTGGGTCTTTAATTGTATGACCAAGATTTTTTAACCATACAAAACCATCACCAGTTGAACCAGTTTCTGGGTGTGACATCCCACCAGTTGCCAATACGTATGATTTCCCTTTAATGATTCCTTGTGATGTTTGCACGCCGATAATTGTTTCTTTATCATGTAAAATATTTTTTACACTGCATTTATGCATCACGGTGATTTTTAATTTTTTAATTTCATTTTTAAGTAAATTGCACACATCGATGGCTTTTTCTGTTTTTGGAAATACACGATTTCGAGCCTGGGTAACCAATGGTAAGCCGCGTGATTCAAAAAATTCAAATGTATCTTTTGCAGAAAATTTTGAAAACGGTGAATGTAAAAACGATTCTGCATCACCATATATTTTCAAAAACTTTCGTACATCAAATTCAGCATTGGTTATATTACATCGCCCACCGCCGGTAATATCTAATTTTTGCCCTAATGATGCATTTTTTTCAAGTATTACGACACTTTTTCCAAGTTGAGCTGCAGAAATAGCGGTCATCATTCCTGATGCCCCACCACCGATTACTACCACGTCGAATTGTTTGGATTGATTCATATGTGGAGAATAGCACGGAACTAAAAATATTGCAGATAGTAGCTGATTAATAACCGACTTGACATTACAATATATGTGTATTAATGTAAGGAAAATATCTGTATGAAAAACTTAATCAACTTTTTTGTTACTGCACTAATAGTTAGTGCATGTACAAACTCAAAACAAACACCCGAAACAAAAGACCCTTTTTATTTAGTAAACGCTGATAGTGAATTTCAATCTGACTATCAATTAGTTCGTCCTACTGCCTTTCAAAAAAACGCAGTGGATGCGTTTGGATTACCTATCAGAAACAATCAATGGTATGTAACAACCTCAAAGTCTGCCAACTATTTACTGCCTGTTTATACAGATGGAGGAACAGGTCCTAATTTTGTGGAAAATGTTACGAGGTGGAATAAAATTGCAATATTAGACAAATTTAGTCCTTATCATTGCGATTGCGACGAAGGGCATGATGGTTTTGCAGGAATTGATACTGTAGAAATTGTCTGTTTTAAAGATTATGTAATCAAACCCATTCCTGGACAATTCGGAATGACAGTAGGTGCTTTTAAAAAGAAGTAAGAAAATTAAAAACCCATTCTAATAAAAAATTGCCATACATTATGATGGCAATTTTTTATTTATCTAAGTCCAATGTTTCATCAATGCGAATCTGTTCTACAAATTCTGGAACATGGGAAACTAAAATCATTGCACCTTGATAATTCGATAATGCTTTTGCAATAATCGGCAAGTGGCGGAAGTTGATATGGTTGGTCGGCTCATCAAGAATGAGTAATCCTGGTCGTTGTAGCACCAATCGTGCAAATGCAACCAATCCTTTTTGTCCTTCTGATAATGCACCAATCCGAGTTCGTACAATTTCGCCTGTGATCAAGAATCCTGACGCAACAGATCGCATAAATTCCTCATCCAATTTTGCACCAGTCGATGTCAGTGCTTCTGCAAGAGATTCATATACGGTATGATCAAAATTCAATGTCGAAAAGTCCTGTCGATAATATCCTACGCGGACGCCTTCATGGATCATGACACCATCATTGTCTCCTTTTGCAAGAGTTTCAAGTAAAGTAGATTTACCAATCCCATTCGGGCCTTTCAATAAAAGGTGTTGATTTCTTTTTAGAATAATATTTGCTTTTTTGTTGACAATCTTATGATTTTTCATGATTGTGAAGTTGGTAATCGTAATCACAGGACCAACCAAGTCGTCTTGAACAGGGATTTCAAACTTACGAATTGTTTTATCTTCACGACGAACATCAACAATTTCTTCCTCCAATTCTTCTGCTTTTTCACGCATCTGCTTTGCAACCAATCGCATTTGACCTCCTTTAAATGCAAACTTATTTGCTTTTTCTTTTTTTGCTTGGATTTCTTTTTGTAACAATGCATTTTTTCGATTTTCTGCCTCAACCCGCGCAGTGATTTGTTTTACTACGTCGTAATAATTTCCAACATATTGTTCAACTTTTTTTGAAAATACATCCAAGTAGAGCACTCCATCAGTAAATGAATTAAGGAATTCTGCGTCATGGGAAATTACCATGACAGTGTTTTTATAATTTTTAATAAAATCTTTCAGATGTTCAATACCCGCATGATCCAGGTTATTGGTTGGTTCATCTAATAATAATAAATCTGGATCTTGAATAAGCGCAGAGGCAAGTAATAATCGTGCCTGCTGACCACCAGAAAAAGACTTCATTAATCTGTTATGTATTTTTTCATGACCAACGAGATGAACTACTTCTAATACCTCATCAATTTTTGGATCAATATCATAGATAGGTTTATCAAAACATTTTTGAAAAAATTCCCGTACGGTTAAATCCAACTGATCACGTGGAATCACCTGTCGACTGATCGCTACACGAACACCTCGGACAATATTAATTTTCCCATCCTCTGGTTGTAATGTTCCAGTTAATAACCCAAATAACGTAGATTTTCCTGCACCGTTTTGTCCCATCAAGGTAATTTTAAGCCCACGACGAATAGCAAAATCAACCTCTTTGAGGATTGGTTTATTAGCACCATATTCAAACGATACTTTTTCAAATCGTGCGATTATTTCGTCTTTTGCCATGATTGTAAATTGATTGAACTGATAAAACAATATGAGGATAGTACCTCTCCTTGGGGGACTATCGGGAATCGAACCCGAATTGCGGGATCCACAAACCCGAGTGTTAACCGTTACACCATAGTCCCCATATATTTTAAATAAAAATCTCGAAATAATTAAACATCGAGAATTTCATCCATGTGTTGATGCACAACTTGTCGAGATGCAGGGATTCGAACCCTGAGTCACTGGTACCCAAAACCAGCATGTTAGCCGTTACACCACATCTCGTAAACAAAAAGACTCTACCATATTCTACTGAAAAAATCTAGAGTCTTTTTAATATCATTATAATTTATGCTGTGAAACCTTGTGATCAAAAATTTGACTACCAATTACAGCCGCAAGTACTAATGCTACATATATTCCTAAAATAGCACCTACAGACAGGGGTAACGATCGGAGAGATCCAAGAATAAACACAGACAACCATGAAACTATGGAAACTCCACCAAATGCAAATGCCATTTTACGTAAATGATGTAACTCACCTGGATGGTCTACCGATTCTTCACCAAATGAAATCTTCACTAATTTTGGAGCTACTAATAAATTGAGCAACACACCATTTACTGTAATAACCCCAACAATAAACAATTTTGCGACAAATTTTGTCTTCATTAAATATTCACTGGCTGCCGGAATATACAAAGCAATACCTGTTAAAATTAACATTCCTAATGCAAACCAAACAATTTGAGAAAGTGTATCCAATATATTAGATTCACTTTGAGAAATTTTATAATCTTTTAAAAATTTCATAAAAAATACATCTGTGACAAGTACGGTCCCCATACCGAGAGCTGCAGCTAATGCATGAAGAATTACAATAGCCGATTTGTATTCCAAAAGAAATACATGAAGATTACTGCCTAATGCAATTCCTGATGCAATTAAAAGCGCAATAGAAGTTACGGCAGATAACATACACCATAAACACCATTCACGAATTACAAGTGCCTGAATAATAATCAAATAAATAGAAAACACCACCGCACCCACCGACAATAAAAACCCGACAACATATAAATAATCTGGAACCAAATTTGGCAAAAGGAGGAAAAAGCCATACAATGCAACAATTAATCCATAATACCCAACTCCAATCGTTGCAATATCAAAACCAAAAAACTTTCCATAGGATGAATTAACTACCGATTCACAATCAAACCCTATTGGGCATACTAATGGTTGTCCAACTTTTTTCTTGTGACGAATCATAGCGGCTAAAACAAAACCAACCAGTGCAATAATAATAGTAATAATGTAAGGGGTCATATAGTTACAGTCTAACAAAAAACCTCCATTTCTGGAAGCTTTTTGTTAGAAATATAAAATTAACGAACTACAGAAATAGTTTGTGAAAGTTCTGCGTCTGGTGCATTAACAGTCACACGACCATTTGCACTTTTAACAACAGTATAACCAACTCCGTTAGCTGCACATATTTTTAATACCTTGAGAAATTTCTGATACATATATTAGAGTATATCAGTAAACAAGGGAAATATTAAATTTCATTTATTTTTGCCGCAACAATAAAGTCATTTTCACAAAGACCTCCTATGGAATGAGTCCATAGATCTAATTGCACACGATTATAAAAAACTGAAATGTCTGGATGGTGACCTTCTGATTCTGCAATCCCAGCAACACTATTCACAAATTGCATTGCACTCATAAAATCTGGAAGTAGCTTTTCCATAGTAATACGTGTACAGGTATCATTGATTTTCCAGCCAATAATATCCGGAGCATACTGGTGTGCGAATTTATTAACTTGGTCACAAGAAAAAGGCTCAATTGAATTATCCTCACATGGAATACATTTTTTTTCTGAAAGTTTCATATTGCAATATCATAACATAAAAAAGCCCTGTGGGCTTTTAGTCTAATTCCAATGAAATCTGAGCAGGATCAATGTCCTCTTTTATTTCTGGAAATACTATTTCTAACTGTCTCATTTTGTTTTTTTTAAAGTATAGCATAAAAAGAAAAGCGACCAAAGGGTCGCATTACATTCTTAAGACTTTAAAGTTTTTTACTTTTTCTCCTCTTTTTGTACGACCTGTTTTTCAAGATAAGATCTATCTTGTTGTGTCATGGTATTACTCAGAGGGTTAAACATTTTTTGTACTTCACTTGAAATTCCTCCGAATAATCTTCCGAGGTATTTTTTAGGAGTACAAAAATTACTTGGTTTTTTTGATGAACTTGAGGGTTCATCACTGGTTTTTTTGGTGTTAGCCATCAGTATTTGGTTTTATTATTGTTAATTCTAAAGAAAAAACAATATAAGTCAAGTCTTTTAGTCCTTCCACTGAATCTTTTTTTGATCTCGGATTTCACAGGTTTGAGCTACAAATTGAACTCGTCCAGAACCTTTTGCGTATGCTTCATAGTGGGTAGGATTTTTTTCTGCATAATCTTGATGATACTCTTCTGCAGGATAGAACGGTTTTTTAGGTAAAATATCCACCACGATCTTTTTTGGTGCAAACAAACCACTGTTATCTAATTCTTGTATCAAATGTTCTGCAATTTCTTTTTCTGTATCATCTGCATAAAAAATTGCAGTTTTGTATGACTCACCACGATCAAAAAACTGTCCGCCATTGTCGGTTGGATCAATATGATCAAGGAAAAACTGACATAATTTTTTAAAAGTAATAAATGTTGAATCATAAGTTACCTCCACACTTTCTCGATGCCCTGTTGTTTCACTGCAAACTTCTGCATATGTTGGATTTGGTTTTTGTCCCCCAGAATACCCTGATACGACATCAATTACACCAGGAAGGTCACGCAAGTCATGTTCCACACACCAAAAACATCCACCTGCAAATATTGCTGTTTTATTGTTTGGTTTCATATAATTATTGTATCAGGATTATTATTAATTGCGATAATGGCTATTTAGTTCTATAATTTATGTATTAATTATTAATTAAACATATATGGAACAAAAAACAATAACAATTTCATTGCGAAAGGTTTTTAAATGGTTAAGCCTCATTGTATTACTCGGGGGCATTGTATTCGTAGGACTGGCATCACAATCTGGTTATGGTGGGCAATCTTTCTATGCAATAGTTAGTTTTGTGCATACAATTTTGAGAGCGACATTTCCATTAGTAACATTAGTACTTGTTATACTCTTTGGTTGGCAGGTAGTACGATACCTTGGTGGTAAATCTCCTGAAGAAAAACATGGCCATCGATCAAGTATAGTCAAAATATTAATTACAGCACTAATTTGGTTAGTTCTATTTGGTTTCATTAATGTAATTAGTGATTCATTTGGCGTTGGTGTTGGAGATGATGTAGGAATGCAAGATATTGCTACTGTTGATTTTGACGGAGGAAGCAATCGAACACTTGCAAATCCTATGCGTCAGAGTTTTGGAAGCAATTGGTTTAATCAAAATGAAAATGGCTCAATTGCAGATACTCGCGAATTCATGAAAGTTTCCTATTCCGGGAACATAAAAACTCGTGATGTAAAAGATACTGCACGAGACGTACGCGGAATTATTCGTGATATGGAAGGTAGGGTTGATAGTGAAAATGTAAATGAAAAATATGGATACATAAAATTTGTTATCCCAAAATCTAATTTTGATGATTTCCGAGATGAGATTGAAAGTATTACTCATAAAAAATTATATACAGAAAATACTTCATCCCAAAACCTATTAAGTCAAAAACAAAATATTGAAGAACAAAGCGGTCAAGCAACTATGACCCTGGGGCAACTGCAACAATCTCAGGCTGATTTAACTAAAAAACACAATCAAACTACTGCAAATTTAAAAAGTGAATTAGTATCAGTTCAGAAAAAAATAACCAATATAAGAAATATTTTTTCAACATATATACCACCAGAATCAGGTGATACTAGTTATATAAATGAATTAACTGCACAACTAACTATTTATTTAAATGAAGAGTCGCAAATTAAACAAAAAATAAGTACTGAAAATACAAATTACCAAAGTCAAAACAAGTCTTTAACTGACCAAATCGCAAATACAAATAACACTATTAAAGACATCAACACACAGGATAAGAATTTCACAGCAAATGTTGAAACAGTAAATGGATCAATTAATATCCAATGGGTAAATCTTTGGCAACTAGCGCAAATATTTTCACCAATTCCTCCTATCTTTATTATTGTATTTCTTTTATTAATTATTTGGTATGTCTTAAGAAAAATGAATAGAGTTCCGATGTTTATTTTAAAATGGTAACATAAAAGCCGCATATTGCGGTTTTTATTAATTTTATTGAGCTGTTTTATTTTTTGAATCAAAATTTTGTTTTATAATACTCTTTACATTAGACTTTACTCTATCAGGGTTATCATTTTTGAAGAGATCTTGGTTTTCTTCGGCAAAATATTCAAATGAAAAAGGGTCATCTTCAAGATTTTTTGTTTTTAAATAATCATAATATTTATCTACAACGCTATTTACTTGTTCTTCATTATCTTTCTGTTTTCTTTCAATAATCATATCGTAAACCCTTTCAAAAACATCATCCGGTAATATATCATCCTGTGTTTGCATAAATGCTCGTAATGCTTGGGCATTTATAGATAATGAATTCTCTTGAACATACGCAAAAAAAATTATCCACGATGGTTTTTGCCTTTTCAATGGCCTTCTCTCCTTCTTCTGTTTTTGGTTCAGTTTCTTTACCCATAAACTTATCAGCCAATGTTTCCAATGTATATCCTTTTTGTGCAATAAATTCAGGTGTATATCTCGCTTCTACAATCTTTTTTACAACGGTTTCAGGTGTATCACCTGGATTAATAGTAATCTCAACATCATCAAAAATGGCATTTACAATTCCATTAAATGTATCAGCAAGTTCAATTGTTTTATTTGCCACTTCCAGCATGCTTTCGCCAGGTGATGATTTATATTTAGTAGGACTTGAAATCAACTTATTATACTGATCATTAAAGTCTTTTTGAACTAAATCAAGTTGAGTATTAATATCTTCAACTATTTCTTTTACCGCATTAATATCTTCTGGTTGAGCGCCTGGATAAATTGCAATACTTTCAGTTGCTAAACTACTACTATGTTTTATATCCTGAACAATATTTTCATTTTCGTTTAATATTTTTTCAATAGACTCCTTATTTGATAAATTTTCTACAGAAGAATCCATTATTTTCTTGTTTTCGACTGGGTTTATAATTTTATTATCAATCATATATTTAAATCTTTTTTCAATGCATCAATCGTGCGTTGATCAATAGATCTTTTAACATTAGTAATCCTCTCAGATCTTTCTTTTATTAAAGCCTGTATTTTAGCTTTAAATTCAATCTGAATTTCTTTAATTTTTGTATTTATTTCCTCGTTTGTCATACTACTGTTAAGTATAAAAGAATCGAGAATTGAAAGCAAATATATCAGTGTACCGTATCTACATAGTTAATTATTTCTTAATCATACAAAAAAATATACCAGAAAAACTGATACATTTTTTGTGGTGCGCGGAAGAGGACTTGAACCTCCACGCCGTTGCCAGCACTACCACCTCAA
>CAZSCW010000009.1:0-14669 GCA_964605495.1 uncultured Candidatus Saccharibacteria bacterium | reverse complement strand
AAACGGTTGGGTGGATCAATCTCGGGCCATTTACTAATGCTGGACCAACTGCTGGTGTAAAAAATACATGTCAGGGGCAATTATCTGGGTATGCCTGGGGGGAAAATACCGGATGGATTAACTTTGCTCCGACTAAAGCCGTTGGTGCAAATAAGCCAAAAATTAACCCTAATACAGGGATGATTACTGGGACAGTATGGTCGCAAAATTATGGATGGATTCAATTATCGTCACCTGATGGAACTAATTCCGGACTTAAAACATCATGGGATGGATGTATCAATCCAGGGGGTGGTCCATCATATATTTGTAGTAATGGAGAAGATGATGATGGAGATGGTTTAATCGATTATCCATCAGATCCTGGTTGTATCAGTGCTGTTGATAATTCAGAAGATAATCCAGCCCCAACAACCTATATTTGTTCAGATGGAATTGATAATGACGGAGATGGCTTAACCGACTATCCTGCTGATCCAGGTTGTATCAGTGCTGTTGATAATTCAGAACAAAACACATTACCACAGACTTATATCTGTAGTAATGGAATAGATGACGACGGTGATGGTTTAACTGACTATCCTGCTGATCCAGGTTGTACTAGTTTGAATGATAATTCTGAAGATAATCAACCCCCATCACCAACGTGTGAGCAATTAGGTACTTGTCCACCTCCACCTCCACCACCAGACAGTAATTGTGTGGGTGATACTTGTCCACCTCCACCTCCAAATCCAGGATGTACTGGTAATAATTGTCCACCTCCACCACCTGGAAACAATTGCATAGGCAATAATTGTATTTCTACTGATAAAGGCGATACAGTTATAGAAAGAGTTATGAGTAGTATTGTTCAATCAATCAAACCAATTGCTGTTGCGGTTGGAACTGTTGGATTTCTCAGTACTATCCCAGGATTTACGACACGTATTACCAACTTGGTATTTTCAATTCCATTTTATCGACGACGTCGACCATGGGGAATCGTGTATGACTCAGAATCAAAACAGACAATCGATCCAGCATATGTAACTGTATACAATGCAGATACTAATGCGGTGATTGATACAAAAATAACTGATATTAATGGACGATATGGATTTTTGCTTCCTGTAGGAAATTACAGAATGACTGCTCAAAAAACTCATTATCAATTTCCTTCACAGAAATTAGCAGGAAGACAATCTGATGAAGTATATGGTGATTTATATTTTGGTGAAGTGTTTACCGTGACAGATGATAATAAAAATGCTGTGGTAACACTTAATATGCCAATGGACCGTATGGAAATTGATTGGAACCAAGAAGAGAAAAAGCGAATGGGGCTCTTTGATTTCTTTACCCGAAACTCAAAACTTTGGGAAACAATTTCAACAGTACTATTTGCAATAGGTTTTGTCTTCTCTATTTTTGCAATTATTACTTCTCCAAACATATGGAACAGTATCGTATTTGGATTATATATATTCTTTACCTTGCTCCATATTGTTGGCTTTGGGCCAGTAAGTCTGGGTGTTATCACTGATGCAACAGGGAAACCAGTCGCATCCGCAGTTATTCGTGTATGGAGTGCTCATTTGGGAACTCAAATTGCACAGCGAGTCACAAATAACAAAGGGCAATACTATCTATTGTTAACTAATGGTGACTACTACGTAACAGTTGATGTAAAAAATGCATCGGGTGGCTACGATAGATTATTTACTTCTGAAACAATGAAGGTGAAACAAGGCTTGATTAATAAAAGCTTTCAAATTTGATAAATAAAAAACTCTGCATATGCAGAGTTTTTTATTTATACCAATTCTTTTATATCATCCACTATCATAGACAATTCTCCGTTTCGTTCGGAAACCTTACCTTTAACTAATACTAATGTTTCTGTAACACATAACCTACGGACATCTAAAAATGTTTTTGGAAATACTACACATTCTAATGTATCGTTGAGATCTTTGATTCTAATGAATGCCATTTTGTCGTTGTTTTTCTTTGTATATATTTCGCGAACGTCTTCTACTATTCCTGCAATTACGGTACTGACCCCATGGGGTACATCATGTTTTATTTTTTTGATGCTGGTACCACTTTTATCAAATCGCTCTTTATATATATCAAGAGGGTGACCAGAAACGTACAGACCAAGGAGTTCTTTCTCCCAGGCGAGTGCTTGTTTACGGCTGATGTCTGGAAATTGCTTCATAATCAACCGTGCAGTTGGTGCGTCATCCATCCCATCAAATAATGAAATAGATCCCTTATTGTTTTCTTCTGCAAGAGATTTATTGAAGGTGAGCATTTCCTCTATATTAGCCATTAAATATCCTCGTTCACCAAACATATCCATTGCTCCACACATAATGAGTGCCTCTAATGATTTCTTGTTTAGATTTCTGTGAAGTATTCGTTCAAGGAAGTTTTCAATAGTAGTAAACGGTCCTCGCTCCTTTCGCTCCGCGATAATTGCTTTACCAATTTCTGTTCCAAAGTTTTTTATGTTATTTAATCCAAACCGAATTTTGTTGGTTATTTCATTTCCTTCAACTACTACAGTAAAGTCTGAAAAAGATTCGTTAATATCTGGAGGTAGAATTATAAATCCCATTTTCTTTGCCTCGTCAATATATCCACTTACCGTTTCAATATCACCGGATTCAGATGTCATACATGCGGTCATGTATTCAGCAGGGTAGTTTGCTTTTAGGTAGGCTGTTCGGTAAGCCAATTGACCGTAACTTGCAGCATGGGCTTTGTTAAATCCGTATGCAGCAAAGGGTTCAATTTTTTTCCATAAATCATCGATTACACTTTTTTCCAGACCTCCATATTCTGTGCAACCTTTATAGAATTTTTCTTTTTGCTCTTCCATTTCTGCTGGAATTTTCTTACCCATGGCTTTACGGAATTTATCAGCATCAAGCCATGTATATCCAGCGAGTCTAATAGAAGTAATTAATACGTCATCTTGATAAACCAAGAGTCCATATGACGCTTCCAGATCGTCTACCAGACGTGGATCTGGGTAGGTTACTAATTTAGGGTTACGTTTGCGTTCGATATATTCTGGGATTACCTCCATTGGCCCTGGCCGGTATAGTGCCACCATGGCCATCAGGTCTTCAATTTTTGTAGGTTGTAGATCCTTGATATATTTTGTCATTCCACTTCCTGCCATTTGGAACACTCCCATGGTTTCTCCACGCGAAAGCATTTCAAATACTTTTGGATCGTCCAGTGGAATTTTTTCCATGTCTACATCAATGTTTCGAATTGATTTAACACGCTTTACTGTTTCTGCAATAAAACTTAGGTTACGTAGTCCTAAAAAGTCGAATTTTGGAATGTTCACCACACCGTCGCGTCCACCGGTATACATATCGTATTGGGTGATAATTTTACCTTCACCTTTTGGGTCGTATTGGATCGGGGTAAAGTCGGTAATATCTTCTGTTGGTGAGATGAGTACTCCGGCTGCGTGTACGGAGATGTGTCGTACGTTACCTTCGATTTTTTTTGCCATGTCGATTATCTCACGAACTTGATTGTCGGTGTCGTACAATTCCTTTAATTCTGTTTCTGTATCAAGGGCAATATCCAGTGTCATTGGAAAACCCTGGGAACCCATTGGAATCATTTTTGAAACGCGATCGCCTAATGAATAGGGGAATTGTAGAGCTCGCGCAACATCACGTACAGCACCACGTGCCGCCATGGTTCCAAATGTTCCAATTTGTGCAACTGCTTTTGCTCCATATTTTTCACGAGCATAGGTGATAAGGTCGTCGCGACGATCATCGGCAATGTCTAAGTCGATATCAGGAATTCCAGGACGGAGTGGGTTTAAGAAACGTTCAAACGGTAATTTATATTTTAACGGATCAATGTTGGTAATTCCTGTAGCAAAAGAAACCAATGATCCTGCCGCAGAACCTCGAGTGTTGGTATAAATTCCCATTCGTGTTGCCGCGTTTACCAGGTCGGCTTCTACCAGGAAATACGACGAAAACCCTTTTTGTTTAATAATATCAAGTTCAAAATCAATACGTTCTTTTACTGCCCCTTCATAAGGCATTTCCTTTATTTTTAATCCCGATAGTACCTCTTTCCGTAATTCATCATCGTAATTTGAGCCTTCTGGTATAGGGTAATTTGGGAATCTCCACGGTGAAAATTCAATTTCAATGTCTACCATATCCGCAATGATTGCTGTGGTTTCGATTGCTTCTGGAAAATCTTTAAATGTTTCGCACGCATCTGTTTGGTTTATGAATGAAAAGTTTCCTTTGATTTCCTCCATACCACCATTGGTGTTAATTTTGAGAAGGGTATTGTGCGCCTCGATATCGTCCAGGCATAAATAATGAGAATCCCATGTTGCAACCATGCGGAGACCGAATTCTTCTGAAATCTTTTTCATCTCTGGAATTAATTGTTTGTACCACTCATTATAAAAATCTGTTTCTGAATGGTTCATTAATTCGATGAATACATAACCTTTTCCAAAGGTATCAATATAAAACTGAATTAATTCGCGAGCTTCTTTATTTTTATGTTCACGCAATAATGCGATAAATTCACTGCCAGGGCATCCTGATAAACAAATTAATCCTTCGCCATGTTCGCGGAGTAAATCCTTATCCATGCGTGGTTTATAATAAAAACCTTCCATATATGATTTGGAAACAGCTTTCATGAGGTTTTTATAGCCAACCGTATTTCGTGCGAGCAGTGTCAGGTGATAACGTTTGTTATCAATTTGTGCATCACGATCGAAACGTGTTCGATTTGCAATATAGGTCTCAACACCAATGATTGGTTTAATTCCTGCATCTTTGCAGGCTTTGTAGAATTCAATTGCTCCATACATCGCACCGTGATCAGTGAGAGCAAGTGCAGTCATGCCGAATTCCTTGGCTTTTTTAACCAAGTCTCCAACCTGAGACAGTCCGTCTAATAGCGAGTAATGCGAATGAACGTGCAAATGCACGAATTTATCATGATGGGTACACATAAAATTAATAGCGTTTAGTGGCTAATGATGGGTGCGCAGGTCTGAATATTATTCGATCTCGCATGTGTGTCCGAAGTGAGGTAAGTATAGCAGATTATAGGGTTTATTGACAAATACCAATAATTCAGTAAAATAATTAAAAACAATAAAATGGCAAAAGAAAAAATAGATCTTTGCAAAGAAAAAGTTTCAATAGGAGATCCTGTGATTTTCTTGCAGTATTATTCCGGATTAAAACCTTCCCAACAAAAAGGCATTTTGGAAAGTAAAAATGGTAGCTACTATTACATACGAGTTTCTCCTGAGGTATTAGTGGAAATGTATCATAATGAATTTCTATTAGACACCAAGGAAAACAGAAAAAGTAAAAAATTCCAACAGGCACAATTGTATGCAAAATTGAGATGGTTCATCAAAGACACATTAGATATGCCATATTTTGCGAATAATCACTCGGAAAAAGTCATGTCTATGTTTAAAATGCTTCAAAAAAATGGAGAATATCTTAAAAAAGAATAATCAATATAAAAGTCAGGCTATTGCGTGACTTTTTTGATATACTATGCGTATGAAGAAAAAGCCTCGTCAGGACTTACAAAAAATTATTGGCACATCACGGAATCGTCCTAAAAAGGTTGAATGGATTGTTGGTATTGATGAGGTAGGGCGAGGGCCGATCGCAGGACCGGTGACCGTATGTGCATTTGCATTAAAAATTCAATATATTAATGATATTGCAAAAATGGGATTCAAAGATTCAAAGAAATTGTCACCGCAAAAGCGTGAACAATTCATACAATTATTAAACAATTGTGCACAATTACATATGTGCACATGGGCTATCGAAAGTACCAGTTCTCAAATAATTGATAGTAAAGGAATTATTCTATCCATTCAATCAGCCCTGGATCGGTGTTTAAAAAAACTTGCCATTCACCCTGAACATGTAGATATTTATTTGGATGGGGGATTACATGCACCAAAAAATTATTTTAGACAACATACAGTAATTCACGGTGATGATTTATTTCCAGTTATTTCATGTGCGTCGATCATTGCAAAAGTATATCGTGATCACATGATGGAAAAACTTGATCTGAAATATCCAGAATATGGGTTCATCGATAATAAGGGATACGGTACTGTCAGTCACTATAAGGCAATTAAAAAATACGGACCAAGTGATATTCATCGTACCAGTTTTTTGACTTCTGTATTATAAAAGTTGCTTTTTTCAAGGATTGTGATAGACTGGTCGGTATATGGTAATTAGAATGCGCCACACAAAATCACATACCGCTAATCGTCGCAGTCATCATGCACTGTCAACGCCTAGTCATGTAACCGATGCAAAAACTGGAAGTACTCACTTGCGACATCGTGTTGATATGAAAACTGGTATCTACAAAGGTAAAAAAGTTTTAGATGTTGTATCAAAGGTTGCTAAAAAGCAATCAAAGTCTAAATAGATTTTAACATTTTTATTCATTAGCTCTTTCCACATATATGTCACATCGTCATGTAGCCCGTTCACTTTGTATTCAAGCCCTATTCGTTTGGGACTTTAATGGATATCATTCTGAAAGCATACCCGAAGTTTTGGAGTATGTTATTCGTGAGTTCGGAGCAGGTCTTGATGATACGACATTTATTAAGGAAACCGTAAATGGCGTTATCTCAAAACGCTCTCTTTTGGATGATATTATTCAAAAAGCGGCACCAGAGTGGCCGATTGAAAAAATTGGTTACGTAGATCGTAATGTACTTCGGCTTGGTTTGTATGAACTATTATTTGGTGATCAGGAACAAATTCCACCAAAAGTAGCATTGAACGAAGCTATTGAGCTCGCAAAAAATTATGGAGGCGAAAATACCGGACGTTTTGTAAACGGAGTATTAGGTGCAATTTATAAAGAAATGGGTGAACCAGGTAAAGATCAAGTTAGTAAGAAAAAGAAATTTGATAACACTGTCGATCTCGCATCAATTCCAGTAGAGGATAAGGGTGGAGCCATTATTTTCTCACGAGATGAAAATGGAGTAATTCGTTTTGCGATGGTACATGATGTGTTTGGATATTGGACGCTTTCAAAAGGAGGAATGGAGCTTGGTGAAAATCCCGAAGAAGGGACTGTGCGAGAAATTAAACAAGAAATTGGAATCGATATTACCATTATTGAAAAACTTGGTGAAAATGAATATGTGGCTCATCACCCTGAAAAGGGAAGAATTCGAAAACATGTACATTATTTCCTTGCAGAAGGTCCATATCAACCACTTGTTCTTAACACAGAATCAGGGGGGCTTGATCAGGCAAAATGGTTTGAGTTATCTGAAATTACAGATTTGATGATGTATGATGATGTGACAAAATTAATGGCGACCGCGATTGAAAAAATAATGGTTACTGCGTAACCCATTCCGAACGGAACGAGAGATTATGAAGGATTTTACACTTCTAGAAAAGAATTTGGATATCAATTTTGAAAATAAAGGATTGTTGCAACAAGCCTTTATTCATCGTTCATATATTAATGAACAGGCAGGGAGTGGTTTAGCACACAATGAACGATTAGAATTTCTTGGGGATGCAGTAATGGAATTAATTGTTACAGATTATCTGTTTGAACATTTTCCAAAAAATCCAGAAGGTGAATTAACAGCGTACCGTGCATCATTAGTAAACACTATAACTATTTCAGATACTGCACGTGAACTTGGATTTGATGAATTTTTGATTTTATCTAAAGGTGAATCACGTGATACCGGGAAAGCTCGTTCATATATTTTGGCTAATACCTATGAGGCATTCATTGGTGCACTATATTTAGATCAAGGATATGATGCCGCCAGAAGTTTTGTGCATACAACCCTTATTAAAAAATTAGATTATATTATCCAACACGGACTATGGCGCGATGCAAAAAGTTATGTTCAGGAAAAATCTCAAGAAATTGAATCTGTAACTCCATCATATCGAGTAATTCATCAGGTAGGACCTGATCATGATAAAATTTTTACTGTTGGAATTTATTTTGGAGATAAAATGATCGCAGAAGGAAAAGGGAGTTCAAAACAGGAAGCAGAAACCGACGCCGCACGAAATGCGCTAGAGGTAAGAGGTTGGAATTAAAACACTCAGAATAGGGTGTTTTTTATTTGACTTTTATATTACCTATGGTAGTATTATTCCAATTAAATATGCACTATGGAAAATATGAATAATCTACCCACAGCGGCAAGCTTGGAAGTTGGTAGGGTGATTATTCGCTATACCAAAGAAACAGGGTTTAGTTACTCTACTCCAGAAAATTGGGGCGGTAAAAGATTTACTAATTGGAGAAAAAAAGTATAAAAAAGACATTAAAATCGCAGAAGATTTACTTTGGGAAGAATTAAATAAAAAATAAAAGGATGCATTTGCAGCCTTTTTTTGTTATACTAATACCCATATGACATTGAAGCGTTTGGAATTACATGGATTTAAATCCTTTGCTAAAAAGGCTGTTTTTGATTTTACTGCGTCTGTAACGGCTGTAGTTGGTCCAAATGGTTCTGGGAAATCAAATGTAGTAGAAGCAATTCGTTTCGTATTAGGTGAACAGTCTGCAAAATCACTCCGATCAAAAACTGGAGCCGATTTGATTTTTAAAGGGTCACGCATGATCCCAAAAATGAACCGAGCATCTGCAACGATTACGTTTGATAATGCAAAGCGAATTTTCGAACTACCAACTCTTGCTGGGTCATTGTCTCTTGATTTTGATGAAATCAGTATCACTCGTGAAGTGTTTGCTGATGGAGGGAATGAATATTTTATCAATGGTAGTCCTGTACGATTACGTGACGTGCACGAATTAATATCATCAGTACATATTGGATCCAGTGGGCATCATATTATTTCACAAGGTGAAGCTGACCGACTTTTAAATGCAAAACCGGTTGAGCGACGGGAAATTTTAGAAGAAGCGCTTGGTTTGCGTTTGTATCACTATCGAATTAATGAATCTACAAAAAAACTTGAAAAAACACGTGAGCATATGCGAGAGATCGAGCTTCTTCGTCGCGAGATTGCTCCACAGGTAAAATTCCTCAAGAAGCAAGTTGAGCGTGTACAGCAGGCAGAAACAATGCGACAGGAACTTTCAGATTTATATAAAATATATTTAGTTCAAGAGGAGAGTATTGTAACATATGAAATGAATCGTTTAAATATTGAACTGCAAACAGTTCAAAAAAATAAACAATCCAAAACAGTTATTTTAAATGAAATGACCACTAATCCTGCAGAAGAAACGATTAAACACTTACAGGATCGATTGTCTGAATTTCATATCCGCAAAAAACAACTGGAACAAAATGAATCTGAATTAACACGAACCATCGGAAGAATTGAAGGAACAGTTGAAGCATTGTCACGTATCGCTCCAGAAGGGAAACCAATAACCTCACCAATTGACAGAGTGTTGGTTCAGGATTTTATTACAAATCTTGAGCACGATATTACACAGGCATTGTACCACCAAGAAATATCACTATTTCAAAATTCATTACAATCAATTCAAAAAGCAATACGTTCGTTTTCCGAAAAATATTTACAGACTGTACATGTTTCAGAACCCGTAGATCACTCAGCAGAGCTTACCAGTTTACGAAATGAACTTGCTCAATTAGAACAACAACTACAATCTGTTCAAAATGAAATGACTATACTCCATGGAGAAACAATTATTTTAGAACAGGATATTAGTAAAGAACAAGAATTACTTCGTACGTCTGATCGAGTTCGATTTGAACACGAAACAGAGATTCGCGAACTTGATCATACTGAGCAAATGTTACAACGCGATATTGCTGGAATTTCTACTCGTTTTGAATTGTTAGAGTCAGAATATAGAACTGCAGAGGAATTGATTGGCGAATCAATTATGGGATTACGTGGGTCAGGTTCATATAATGCTAATTTATTTAACGAATCTGAACATCGGCAAAATAAAACAACTATTGATCGGTTGAAGGTTCGATTGGAAGATATGGGAGGTGGCGGAGCAGGTGATATTATTCGAGAATACGATGAAACAGTTGCTCGAGATACATATTTAGAAACACAACTTCAGGATCTTGAAAAATCAGTTACTGATCTAGAATCAATCATTGGTGAACTTAAGGCGTCGCTCACTACAGAATTCCACAAAGGAATTACCATGATTAATGGTGTGTTTGAAAAATTCTTTATTATCATGTTTGGTGGAGGAAATGCAAAACTACATACTGTTGATATTATTCCAAAACGAAAGAAATTATCAGATGATACGGAAGAGGAGTTTGTTGATGAAGATGCACCGCGTGAACAGGGAATCGATATTGATATCAACCTACCGCGTAAAAAAGTAAAAGATTTAGAGATGCTTTCTGGTGGTGAAAGATCCCTTACGTCTATTGCATTATTATTTGCATTGTCACAGGTAAACCCGCCACCGTTTTTGGTACTTGATGAAACTGATGCAGCGCTCGACGAGGCAAACAGTAAAAAATATGGCGATATGATTGAAACCCTTGCACAGGAAACTCAATTGATCGTGGTAACTCATAACCGAGAAACTATGTCACGTGCTGGAATTTTGTACGGTGTGACACTTGGATCTGATGATGCTTCAACATTGTTATCAATTAAATTTGAAGAGGCAGTAAAAGTTGCAAAATAGTTTTATGAAAAGAGAAAAAACTTTTACAGAAAAAGTTAGAGACGTAGTACGAAAAATTCCGCGTGGGAAAACGATGACCTATGGTCAGGTTGCTGCAAAGGCAGGAAATCCCAAGGCTGCACGTGTAGTAGGTTCTGTAATGAAAGCAAATTATGACCCAACTATTCCATGTCATCGTGTTTTGCGATCAGATGGTAAAATTGGTGATTATAATCGGGGCGGATCGGCTGCAAAATTGAAACTTCTCAAAGAAGAGGGAGCGATCAAATAAAAAAGAGATGGAATTTATTCCATCTCTTTGTGTTTATTATAATATGTTTGGTTGATCTAAAAAGTATTTTGAAAACTCTTCAAATTCCAGTAGATAATTTTCCCCATCTGGGAAAATTTCTGCTGTGTTTCCTAATGTTTTATTATAAAATATGTCTCCAAAATCTATAAATAAAACAATTGAATACCTACTTTCCTTTTCAATTTTAGGCATCATGCGAACCCTATGGGTTAATCCTTTTATTAAACCTTTCGTGTGATACTGAGTAGTGAGTCCTGGATATGCAATAATATGGTGCGCCATTTTTGAAATTGGCTTCCATGATGCATTCCATAATATCTCCAAACCTTCCATTGTTTCTGTTAGATGGATGGTAATCCCAGCTTTATCAGGGTGTGCAACTGCTAAAAATTTTTCATCAGAATATGGTCGTTTCGGATAATGTAGTAAACGGAGTGTCCAGATATCTTTTGACGCGACAATCATTTCTTTCATGGTTCCATGAATGTCCATTATATCAATAATTTCTTCCACTACGTGGGTATTGTTATTGATAAGTTTTTTAGCATGACTGAAAAAATCTGCGTCAGTTTTAGATAAAAAGGTATGATCTAACGAATGATTATAATTCAAAGAGATGTGAAAATTCTCTTTATAATCTTTTTCTGTTGGTCCTTTATACTCATATCCACCAGGTCGAGTAAATTTGTATTGTTGTTTATGTTCCAGGTTTTGCTCACAAAACGCTTCCCATAGTTTCAACATAAAATCTACATCTTTCTCCAGTCTAGCTGGATACGGACTTTGGATGTACCCATGAGTTAATAGGGCATGCTGTTTAGTTGTATAGTTCATTTTTAATTTTTCTTTAATAATACTGATAATATATAATATGTCAAATTCACAGAATGACAAGTTTTCTGTACAGTGTTGGTATGTATATAGAGCAAGCAAAAAACACATGGCAAAAAATTTGGCCAGTGTTGAACAAAAAATATAAACGTTCTGAGACATTTCTTAATTTTACAAATACTTGGGAACTGCTAGTTGCGGTTATTTTGTCTGCTCAAATGACCGATGAAGGAGTGAATGCAATTACAGGAGAATTATTTAAGAAATTTCCAACCATAGAATCAATGGCAAAAGCGTCACTCTTAGATATTAAAAAATATGTTAAGAGGGTGAATTATTTTAATTCCAAAGCTCTTTATCTTAAAAAAACCGCACAAATAATTCAAAAGGATTTTAATGGGCAGGTTCCAAATAATGCAGAAGACCTCATGAAGCTTTCAGGTGTTGGGAGAAAAACTGCCGTTGCGGTACTTGCAAATGGGTTTAATCAATTTATTGGGATAGCGGTTGATACGCACGTAATTAGATTTGTGAAACGCTTTAAGTTATCAAAACATACTGATGCAATAAAAATTGAACAAGATTTATTAAAAATAATTCCTAAGAAACATTGGAATGCGGCTAGTTATGCGATCAAGGAATACGGCAGGAAAGAGGGTCGCGCACGAGGTTATAAACCAGAAGAGGATCCTGTTTGGAAGGTTTATAGAAATTTACAATAAAAACCACGTAACGTGGTTTTTATTGTAGACTTTTTAAATATTCATAGGGTGTTAATCCGCTTGATTTGATTGCTATTGCGTTTTCAACACCGACATATCGCCAATGCCATGGTTCTGCTTTATATCCTGTTATCAATTCTTTATCATCTGGGTAACTACGGACAAATCCATATTCCGCAGCATGGTTGTCGAGCCAGGTATATTCTGGGGACTTTTTGAAGGCGTCTAGAACAAACGAAGCGTCGCTTCCAGATTTAAAATCTAATACTGTTCCTAGTTGATGTTCAGAATGTTCAGGTTTTGCGACCATTGGGAATAATTGGCTTTGATTGGTTGATTCATTATTCGAAAAGAGGGTTTGTTGAATTCCTGCTGATCGATATGCAGAAGTGATAATCAGAGATAACCCAACTTTTTTGGAATCAGTGATCATTTTTTCTAATGCGGGAATAACTGTATCAGTTAGACATCGAATAGACGCTCCATTAATAGGGATTGTTTCTGGGATTGGTTGTAGGTTACTTGGAATATAATTACCAAGCCCTACATCCTGTGATACTGGGAACAACCATTTATTTTCTTGGGTTAAATCTTTAGGTTTTGGGCAGATTGCTTTTTTTCCTGCAGTATTCAATATTGCATCGGCCTCTCTATCAAATTCACGAGTCCCTACAATTTTAAACGTTTTGTCTTGTTCAGAAATTTGGAGGTCGACATTGTTATAGGTTCCATCTGGGTTTAAAGTAATACCTACAATCATTCCATGCATGGTTTCTGGTGAAAATGACTGATCAAAAATAAAATTACCTAAACTATAGAAAATTAATTTTCCTTTGTACTCTGCATAATCTTGAATAACATGTGGGTGGTGTCCAATAATTAAATCTGCTCCAGCATCAATAGATGATTCTGCAAGAGTTTTTTGTCGATTATTGAACGGTTTATATTCGTCTCCCCAGTGGTATGACACAATTAAGAAATCAACCTGTGTTTTTGCATTTTTGATTATTTCTAGGCGTTTTGGATCAGAGGCAAGTAAAATACCAGGATTAGTTTCTGTTGCCGCAATCCAGTTTGGTCCAACATCTGAAAAACCAATAAATCCTATTTTCAAACCATTTTTCTCGATAATTTTTACGGTTGATGCGTCCGCTTTATTATCTCCAGCACCTGCAAATAAAATATTATTTTCACGTAACCGCTTTAATGTATCGTTAAATCCTGCAATATTCCAATCACCAACGTGATTGTTTGCAAATGATACAATATCAAATCCTGTATCCTTCAATATGGGTAATATTTTTGGGTTCATACGGAATGAATATTTACTACCAACATTATTTCCTGTATCAGACACCGCACCTTCCAGGTTTGCAAATGCAATATCTGCATCACGAATTTCTAAAACGTTTTCAAATAATTTTGAAAAATCGCCACCATAATTTTTATTTACTGATATTTCTACACCACGGGTCATCATAATGTCACCAACAAAAGTCATAGTAATTGTTTTTGGTGGTTCAGTTTTCTGCTCACCTGGTGTAATGGTAATAGCGGAGACGCTTTTACTAATCCTACTTAACCAGTTTTTTGCAAATGATGTTTGCAGAAATATTGCAATAGTGGCGAAAATTCCTAAAATAATTAAACCAGCTATAGTTTTTGTATCAAACTTCATATGGTTCTATTGTACACAAAAATACCAAACAATGAACTTGGCAGGGGGTTATTTTTAAGGTGGGTTATAAATAAATAAAAAACCGTATTACGGTTTTTTATTTATTGAACTAATACATAATCAATAGTTCGTCGTTCCATGTTTGTTTCTTTTACTTTGATTTTTACAATATTACCAACGCGGAATTCACGGTTTGAATTGCGTCCTTTGATAACCTGATCTTTTTCATTATAAGCAAAGAAATCAGTTCCCAGATCCATTAATCGAATCATTCCGTCTGATTTTGATTCAACCTCAGAAACGAACACTCCGAATTTTCCAAGTCCAGTAATAATACCGGTAAATTCTTGGCCAATTCGTGATGACATGTATTCCACTTGTTTATATTTAATTGAATCCCATTCAGCAGTTTGCGCATCTTTTTCTCGGT
>CAZSCW010000008.1:0-14932 GCA_964605495.1 uncultured Candidatus Saccharibacteria bacterium | reverse complement strand
ACATCACTCTCTCAATCCAAGCGAGCATTGGATACTCATTTGGTAGGGGATACTTTGACAATTGGTGCAGATGGAAAAGTTATAAAATAAAAAAAACTCCACAATGTGGGGTTTTTATTTGTATTGGAAAACTTTAATAAACTATGTTACTATCAATCTATTATGGAAAACAAAGATGCAATGGAAAAAATCGTATCATTATGTAAGCGCCGTGGGTTTATTTACCAAGGATCTGATATTTATGGTGGATTGGCGGGGACATTTGATTATGGACCCTTGGGAGTGTTATTGAAAAAGAATATTGAAAATTTATGGTGGAAACGATTTGTACTTGATCGGGAAGACATGTATGGAATCGATGCATCAATTTTAATGAATCAGGAAGTCTGGAAAGCATCAGGTCATGTGGGTGGTTTTTCTGATCCGTTGGTAGAGGATTTGGAAACAAAAAAACGATATCGTGCAGATCATTTATTAGAGGCAAATAATATTGATCCGCGCGGGATGACATTACCTGATATGGATCAAGCGATTAAAGTAAATGATATCAAAAGTCCAGACGGGAATGCTTTGGGTGATGTGCGTCAATTCAATATGATGTTTCAGACAAATATTGGTGCAACAATTGATGAATCATCTATTTCGTATTTACGTCCAGAAACAGCCCAGGGAATGTTTGTAAACTTTAAAAACGTTTTGGATTCATTTCACCCGAAACTTCCTTTTGGATTGGCACAAATCGGTAAGGCATTTCGTAATGAAATTGCACCGCGTGATTTTATTTTCCGCGTGCGCGAATTGGAACAAATGGAAATTGAATACTTTGTCGATCCACGAAACCAGGAAAATGTAAACAATATTTTTGATCAATTATTTGATGATCAGATGATTTTTTTGAAAGATGATCTAGGTTTATCTGCATCAAAAATCCATAAAATTGAAATTGATGCAAATGATCGGGCGCATTATTCATCGCGCAGTGTTGATACAGAATTTGATTTTCCATTTGGACAAAAAGAACTACTCGGTTTGGCATATCGAACCGATTATGACCTAAAGGCACATACAATTGCCAGTGGTGTCGATCTGTCATATTTTGACGAAGAAACAAAAGAACGATTTGTTCCGCATTGTATCGAGCCAACATTTGGTGTTGGACGATTATTATTGGCAACTCTTTCAGATGCATATTATGAGGATGATTTAGGAGGTGAAACACGTAGCGTGTTGAAATTGTCTCCAAAAATTGCGCCGTATATTTGTGCAGTATCGCCATTATTAAAAAACAAACCAGAACTCCAAACAAAAGCACGCGAAGTGTTCAGTATGCTTAAAAAACAATTTGGACGGGTGGTGTATGATGATAATGGTAATGTTGGAAAACGCTACCGACGTCAGGATGAAATCGGAACTCCATGGTGTATTGTTGTTGATTTTGACACAATCGGAACAGGGGATAATATTAATCCAGAATGGAAAGATATGGTAACGGTTCGTGATCGTGATACAGGAGAACAACAGCGTGTTCATATTGAAAAACTGGTTGAATATTTTATAGAAAAAATCTAAAACACCACAGGGTGTTTTTTATTTTTTATGTTACAATAATTATATGACAACAGAATCATCACCAAAAACAGTTCGCTATCATGTAGATATTACGCCACGTAGTTTTTTGGTACTTGCAATTGGAGGGATTACCCTTGCGGCGATGTGGTATATTCGTGATTTTTTGATTTTAGTTGTTGTGGCAGTAATCGTTGCCTCATTCGTAAACGCTGGGGTAAAATTACTACGAAAGGTTCATATTCCACGAACTGCTGCAGTACTCATTATGTATTTGTTTTTCTTGGGAATTATTGCATTGATTATTTTTATCTTTTTACCGTTGTTATTCAGAGAGTTGTCAGGGCTTATAGACTATTTACCGAAAACAACCCCATGGGCAAAATTACTGAACCGTGTTTCAGATAACGGGCTTACAGAATCAACATTGCGAAGTGTTTTAGGAACTTCAAATGTATTCCAAGGGATTCAAAATTTTTGGAAAATCTATCTAACCGATTCAGTACTATCCGGGATTACCACTGTATTTCATATTTTCAGTAGTACTTTCTTGGTATTTATTATGTCATTCTTTTTATCTATCAAGGAGGGTGGTGTTAATGGTTTTTTGCGGGTAATGACCCCTGTTCAATACGAGTCATACGTTATTGATCTATGGGATCGTGTAGAAGAAAAAATTGGTTATTGGTTCGGAGGGCAATTTATACTGGCGTTTATTGCAGGAATTATTACATTCATTGGTTTATCATTAATCGGTACGCCCTACGTGCTCCTCCTTTCATTATTTGTTGTCTTTCTTGAACTGATTCCTTTTGGGTTGATATTGGGGACATTAACCATTGCTCCTTTTATGATGGTTTCTCAAGGATTATCCGTTGGTATTACCGTTCTTATTTTCTTTCTTATTTTAAACTTTTTAGAAAGTCATGTATTTCAACCACTTGTAGTAAACAAAACAGTTGGTATTCCAATGCTCTTGGTAATTATTTCAGTTATTGCTTGGGTAGAACTAATTGGTTGGGTTGGTGCAATTGTTGCGATTCCGTTTGCAGTACTTATTTTGGAAATTATTTATGATCGAGAGAAAAAAACGATTTTGGAATCTCCAGAAACTATTCCTATTTTTACTGAAGAATCATCATTAGAATAAATATATGTTGTCCTATTCGAGGATTATTAATCGTATTATTATCTATATTCAAAAAAATCACCTAATTACTTTAGGTGTTTTTGTTGGAATTGCGGTATTAATTGGGAGCATTGCGTTTCCATTATTACAACCACCTCGATTGCATGTTGCGTTTTTAGATATTGGGCAAGGTGATGCCATTTGGATTCAAGCACCAAATGGTAAAGAATTATTAATTGATGCGGGACCAGATCAATCAGTTTTGGAAATACTAGGAAAGGAAAAAAGTTTTTTTGATAATACTATAGATATGATTTTGGCGACTCATTCTGATAAGGATCATATTGGTGGTTTTCCGTATGTATTTGATCGGTATAAAATTCCACTGGTGATTGAATCTGAAATATCATCACCAACGATTACTGATAAAACATTTACCGAAAGGGTAACAACAGAGTCATCAGATAGATTACTGGTTCGAACAGGTGAGCGAATTATACTTGACCCAAAATATGGAGTGGTGATTGATGTATTATTTCCAGATCAAAACACAACAGGATGGGAAACCAATGAAGCATCGGTTGTAGTAAAAATAACTTATGGAACTACTTCGTTTTTATTAACAGGTGATTCGCCCAGCGAGGTCGAGCAATTCCTGGTAAAAACATACGGTGAGCAATTGCAATCTAATGTATTAAAATTGGGACATCATGGATCAAAAACATCTAGTTCTATTGAATTTTTAGAAACCGTGCAACCATCCATCGCGATTGTGTCAGCTGGACTGGGGAATAAATATGGACATCCACATGAGGAGGTAATTGAGCGAGCAGAAGACGTACATGCACAAATTTTAGAAACATCTCAATTAGGAACTATCAATTGTTATTCAGATGGGCAGACAGTACAATGTGGCGGTAAAAAAAAGTAGTTACTTTACAGATCAATTTAAATTTGCTTTAATACAAAAAACAAATGTTATGACTTTAATAAGAATGGATATCTGTCGGTGTCCTTGCCATACCACTCCTGGTATGAAGCATGTAAGACCATGTTGTTCAGTATGTCCAACATGTGGACAAAACATTGCTGATCACAGTTACCGTAATCATATTGAAGATTGTGGTAAAGATGTTAAACAATTAGACCAAAAAATTAATGAACAAAAACCCACTCAAGAATGAGCGGGTTTTTATATAATTGCTGCGTCTTTTAAAGCTTTGAAAATACCTTTTTTAGCGATAGTTTTCATTCCTTTTGTAGAAACAGTCAATTTAATTTTTTGATTATCTAATTCAGGGATAACGTAAGTTTTTGTCTGGAGGTTCGCGTATCGTCGTCGTAACCCTGTAGGGTTAAATTTGGTAGCACGAACACGGTTGGAATATCCTCCTCCCATGATTGAATTTTTTCCAGTTATTGCGCAAGTACGAGCCATAAATAATATAGGGTTAAAACGATTAAGTAATAGGGATATCCTAACATATTGCCCAAAAAATGCAAGTACCTAACTATTTGAAACTTTACTTGATATATCGTTCAGGTATAATCTAAAAATATGTCACTTCCTATTATTTCATTTATCGTTTTGATTATTTCCGTTATTTTACATGAAGTTTCTCATGGATATATGGCGGAATATTTAGGTGATCCTACCGCACGAATCCTTGGACGATTAACACTAAATCCAATTCCGCATATTGATCCTATGGGGTCGATAGTATTACCGTTATTATTTGTAATTTCTGGATCTCCGGTTGTATTTGGTTGGGCAAAGCCAGTTCCATATGATCCGCGTAATATTCGTGGTACCGCCTGGAAAGAGCGTTATGGTGGCGCAATCGTTGCCGCCGCTGGTCCTGCAGTAAATATCTTCCTGGCGATTATTTTTGGAACATTAATTCGCGCTGGGATGTTTGATATTGCAATGATCCAATTCTTTTACGTAATTGTGATTGTTAATATATCACTGGCGGTATTTAATTTAATTCCAATACCACCATTGGATGGTCACCATATCCTCAGTGCATTGTTACCATATTCAATTCGTCAAAAATATTTAATGCTATCACAATATAGTTTTGTATTAATGTTTGTAGTTGCATTTGTATTATGGCAATTTGTCAGTCCGTTAGTACTGGTACTGGTTCGATTAATTACGGGAATGTAGGGTTTATTGACAAATATATATATTCATGTAGAATGTTGTTTCGGGAAAAATGTCATAACACAATTAAATAAAACAAACACAACTAAAAAAAGAAAATCAAAAAAGATGGAATCCGCAACACAAAAACCAGAAATCAACAGAGATGACTCTCTTAAGTCAAACAAAACAAACACAGTAAATGGTAAAACAGTTTCAATTATATTTGGAACATGTAAAACTTCAGACTATCAGCTACTTTTATACAGTAAAGACGCTGAATTAATTAACGAGTTGGAGAATTTCTCTTTTCCCTTATTGTCTGATCAGGAGTTACCAAAGGTTCGTCTTGTCCCTCCGTGTTCAAATACAATACCTACAAATACTTGGTCGTACGCTACTTTTACAAAACAAGAGATATGTTCAATTTTGTATTATTCACAAATGAATCAGGGAGACGATTTTTATCTTTGGAAAAGATTCGAAAATAAAGGCAATGGATTGTATTTTATTTTAGATGATCGACGTACTGTGTATAAGTTTACAATAGATGGACTGCACCGTTTGATACCAGAAAAATTGAACTTATTTGAAAATATTTCAATTGACCCTTGCTCTTTTATTGCGACGAACTCAAGTTCGTTTGCTTTTATCTCCCGACAACCTCTTACTGCGCTCTTAGACATGGCGCTAAAAAATTAAAAAATCACATTTTCCCGAAAATTCCGACACTATGTCGGAATTTTTTATGGTATACTTTCTTTATATGTCACTCACTGATGAAAAAAACAAACATTTGGAATTAACTGCAAACAATATCCGTATGTCTATTATTGATATGTTGGAGGATGCTGGATCTGGACATACTGCAGGACCACTGGGTATGGCGGATATTTTTACAGCGCTGTATTTTCATATCGCAAAACATGATCCAAAAAATCCGGAATGGGTTGATCGTGATAGAATCATTTTATCAAACGGTCACATCGTACCGGTGCGATATGCCACCATGGCACACGCTGGATATTTTCCACTTGATGAATTAAAAACTCTGCGTAAATTTGGCAGTCGATTACAAGGTCATCCAGAACGACACATGATGCCAGGAATGGAAAACACATCAGGGCCACTGGGTTCTGGATTATCCCAAGCATCTGGTATGGCATATGCACTGCGCATGGACGGGAAAACCAATCACACCTATTGTTGTATGTCAGATGGTGAATTACAAGAGGGAAACAGCTGGGAAGCAATCATGTTTGCTGGTGCAAAAAAACTAGGCAACCTAACTGCGATTATTGATCGTAATTTTATCCAGATTGATGGAAATACAGAAAACGTGATGCCGTTGGAACCGCTTGCTGATAAATGGAAATCATTTAATTGGCATGTGATTGAAATAGACGGACATGACTTTAATCAAATTATAGATGCGTGCGAAACCGCAAAAACAATTACCGATAAACCGACGGTGATTATTGCACGAACGATTCCAGGAAAGGGAATTGCAGAAATCGAAGGTGATTATAAATGGCATGGTACTCCGCCAAATGCGGAACAAGAGAAAAAGTGGTTGAATGAATTGCGTACATTACAAGGGAAAATTGAGGCGAGTCATAATGATTGATTATTAATTAATTATATTTTAACTATGAAATCTCATATATTAGGCTGGATTGGAATTATTATTCTCATTATAAATTTCATTTTAGTTCAAACTGTGTTTACGGGTGATACTTTAATGTATCAGTTGTTAAATCTTGCAGCACAAATATTACTGATCGGTTATTGCTATAAAAGAAAGGATTATCCACTACTAGTTTTGTTTATTGCTTTCAGTATTGCAAATATCTATTGGGTTATTCAATTAATAAAATAATGAAGAATATCTTTGCATGATTAATTTTCTTTTTCCAAAACCCAAATTTCAAATCATTGGCTGGATCGGTATGGTCTTGATCTTGGTTGCATATTTCTTGATAAGTTTCGATATTGTGACTGTGCATAATATTTGGTTTCAGTTATTAAACATTGTTGGATCTTTTGGTTTGGTATTGGTTGCGTTTGGTCGTCGTGGCTGGCAGCCGATGGTGTTGAATATTATTTGGATTTTAATTGCAATTATTGCAATGATCCGAATTGCTTTATAAAAACTTCATGGAGAATTTTTTTGTTTGTGGTAGAATCACGATATGAAAATGAAATTTGAAAATCCTGATTTTTTACCTGAAAAAGAACGAATTGAAAAAATTAAGAAACAACTTCAATATGCGTTGGATAATGCTATTTCAGCTCAAGACTTAGATGATCTTATTAAACGGATAAGAGGACTATCTCCTAATGAATCAAAGAAAATGCTATTAGATAGTCAGCAGCTTAAAGACGCAACGGCAGAGTTCAAAACGATTGTCGATTTCAAAGAGGCTGGCCATCTATTAGAGTGGGATAAGAAAAAGATGGACGGATTTAATAGTTATCTCGATTATATTGTTGAACACGAAAATGCTCATTTAAACGTGGCAGAACAAGAAGGTGCAATAGTTCACGGTTATAATATTATAATGATAAGGGAAGAGGATGGAAGAATAGATCGTCAACCAGCTGCTCGATATGATGTTCCTGAAGAATTGTCAGATGATGAAAAGTACCGTATTGAAATGCTTTCTGTGATTGCCCCAAAAACATATGGCAACTTTCTTTCCCCTGGAGATGAAGCTAAAATTAGACGTCTTCATAAGGAATATAAAAATAAACAATAATTATGATTAATCAAAACCTAAAACTAAATCCCGATCTATTCGATCAATCAAAACTCGAGAGTAAGCCTACTCGGGATGGTTTTGGTCGTGGATTGGTAGATGCTGGAAAAGTGAATCCAAGCATTGTTGCGCTGACGGCGGATCTTGCGGAATCAACGCGCGTGGAATGGTTCCAAAAGGAATTTCCAGAACGGTTTATCGAAATGGGTGTGGCGGAACAGAACTTGGTAACGGTTGCATCTGGTATGGCAAATGTTGGGAAAATTCCATTCATTACCAGTTACGCAACATTTTCACCGGGACGAAACTGGGAACAAATTCGTACCACGGTATGTATCAATGATGTTCCGGTAAAAATAATTGGGAATCATGCAGGGCTGACCGTTGGTCCAGATGGTGCGACACATCAGGCATTGGAGGATATTGCGATTATGCGAACACTTCCAAACATGCAGGTAATTGTGCCTGCGGATATGCATCAGGCAAACGCCGCAACGCGAGCGATTGCTGAATCTGGGAAGCCTGCGTATTTGCGATTGGGACGATCAGGCGTGCCAACATTTACAACGCCTGAAACTCCATTTGAAATTGGAAAGGCACAGACTGTATATGAAACAGAATCTGCAGATGTAACAATCATTGCGTGTGGATCGCTTGTCTATGAAGCACTCCAAGCTGCAAAAACTTTGGAAGCACAGGGAATTCATGCGGATGTAATTAATGTACATACTATAAAACCAATTGACCGTGCTGCAATTATTGCGGCTGCAAAAAAGACTGGTGCAATAGTAACCGCAGAGGAACATCAAATTATGGGTGGAATGGGCAGTGCCGTTGCCGAGGTAGTAGTGGAAGAATCCCCAGTACCAATGGAGTTTGTCGGAGTACGGGATTCATACGGACAATCTGGAACACCAGAGGAATTATTAAAATTTTATAAAGTAGATCGTGATGCGATTGTTGTTGCAGTACAGGATGTGCTACGACGCAAATAAAACTAAAAAACACCAGTTGGTGTTTTTTAGTTATCTTGTGGGTTTTTGGGAATAATATTTTTTATCTTTGCCAATTGTATCTTGAGTCGATTCATAAAGGTTGTTTCTTTTCTCTTTTCTGAACTCATCTCATCAATTATTTTTTGTATATCTTCCTTAGATTTTGTATCAGCATCAATAAATTTTTCTGGGTCATGTGCAATTGTAAAAATATCTTCTGCTTGCTCCTGTTTCTTTTCGAGGTTTTTTATTTGTTCGTGATAATCTTCGATTAATTCTTTTTGATAGTTAATTTTTTCTTCAAGTGTATTTTGGCTATCTATAATATGTGATTCTTGGGATCCTTTTAATGTTGCTATTTCGATTGCAGTGTTAATGAGTGTATCCTGTGATTTTGGGGTATCTCGAAATGTTTTTTTGAATTCTGGAGTTTTCATACATTTAGTATATCACCCTTGTTTTTCTTTGGGAAACCTTGATTATCAGATAAGTTCATGTTATTACATCGGTATGTCACACCCAAATCTACGAGATGATTTGCAGTTTATTAAAAAGGAAATCCTGCTTGGGGTTGGCTTTGTTGCGGATTATTTTAAAGGAAAGGCCGGAGATCGAAAGAAAAAGCATTTAGTTCAAATACTGGAACTTGGCCCTATTGATGGCGGGAAATTACTATTAGTAATACTTGGTTCGTTATTTTGCTTGTTCCATTTTGCATTGTACCGGTCAGAGTCTACTATTATTGTATTTCTGATTATTTTTGCTTTTCTTTATGATCTCGCTTTTGGAAAAGGTTGGATGGTCCCAATTATTACGGAAATGTGGAATGTTATTAAGGAGATACCAAAAGCCATTTTTGAGCTGGGAAAAGATATTATAACCAGCTTCAAGGATTAGTGACCCAGCAAGCAATTCTGCTTGCTTTTTCTATAAACTATGTTAAATTGTCACGGTACGCACCAGAGACGGCTGGGTTCATAAAAGTAAGATTTTATGATGAAATATCCCACCTAGGTCGAAAATGACTCATTGCGTTATTCTGTTTAATCGCAGAATTTATTATTGGTTAATTTGATGCCTATTATTAGGTATTCCAAATTATGGCTCTTACAAAAGCAGAAAAATCAGTAGTGCTGAACAAATTTACAGATATTGTAAACAACGCAGCATCAATGGTATTTCTACACATCAAAGGAATCGGCGTAAATGATATCAACGGATTGCGTTCATCATTACGTGCTGAAAACGGAGGTTACTCTATTGCAAAGAAAACATTGTTCACAAAAGTATTGTCTGACTCATCTATTGCAGGTGATATGCCAAAACTTTCTGGAGGAGAGCTTGCAGTTGCTTATGGTACTGACTTGATCGCACCAGCTCGTGAAATCTTTTCTTTCAAGAAAAAATTCAACGATAACATTACTGTTGTAGGAGGAATGTTTGAAGGAAAATACATGACCGCTGCAGAAATGCAGGCGATCGCTGAAATCCCTTCACCGACTGTTCTACGTGGAATGTTTGTAAACGTAATCAATTCACCAATCCAAGGAATGGTAATTGCATTATCAAAAATCGCAGAAAAGAAATCTGCATAAATTACTTATTAATTATTGATTTAAAATTATGGAAAATGAAAACAATGCTGCAGTAGAAGTTCCTGCAAAATTCAAAACTATTGTTGAAGCAATTGAAAACATGTCAGTTTTGGACTTAAATGAACTCGTTAAATTATTTGAAGTTAAATTCGGAGTTTCAGCTGCAGCAGTTGCAGTTGCAGGTCCTGCAGCAGGTGGAGCAGCAGCAGAAGAAAAAGATGAATTCACAGTAGTTCTCTCATCTGATGGTGGTGCTAAAATTGCTGTTATGAAAGTTGTAAAAGAAGCTCTAGGTCTTGGTCTTAAAGAAGCAAAAGACATGGTAGACAACTTGCCAGCAACTTTGAAAGAAGGAATGAAAAAAGAAGATGCCGAAGCTTTGAAAAAACAAATCGAAGACGCAGGCGGAAAAGTAGAATTGAAATAATTCTTTCAAAAAAATCCCATATGGGATTTTTTTGTTTGACAAAGGTTATTAAATCGTTAAGGTAACTTAAAATAAATGATATGAAAAAATTAAAACTATTTAAGTTCTATTTAGGTTTCAAACCAAAACCGAGAAATATCGAACAACATGACGTATTCTTTGCGATTGGTAGAAATATGAGCGATTGTAAAAAATCAATTTTGGATTTTATCGGTCTTTCGGAAAATGAAGTTCACATCGATACCTGTACTACCATTGAACAAGTTGATGGATATGCTGTTGAAATTGTGCCAATAGGTACTGCTCTTGCAGAGAAAAAGCTTGATCTTTATTTTATCAATTTAGGTGGGTATATGGAAGGTGAGGATGAGGAATTTCACAAGCAATTGCTTATTCCTGCATATTCTCTTGATGAAGCAAAAACAAAAGCAAAGAAAGATATTTTTATGCAGGAACATGCCGGTATAAAAGGAGCAACGCCTCACGTTGATGACAAATTCTTAATAGATGCAGAAGTCGAAGATTTCTTTAAGCTTGATTTTCCAGGATATGAAATAAAATTGACTTTAAATCCTGGAGTTCCAGACTCAAATCCTGTTATTATGGGTTATTATATGGTATCCAGATTATAATTTAAATAGTTACAAAAGCATTCACACTGAGTGCTTTTTATGTGCATATTTTTTGATTATTTAGCAAGACTGTAATTGTTTGCAAAATAATTTGAGACAGTGATATACTATGCACCATATGAGCACTACCATAGATATTTTAGGAAAAATTATTGGATCCCAAGCACGCGTAAAATTAATGCGATTATTCTTGTTCCATCCGACATATGGATTTACCAAGGATGAATTATTAAAGAAAACAAAAGTCAGTGCAACAGTTCTCCGTGCAGAATTGTCATTGCTTGAAAAATCAGAATTTATCGAGAAAAAAGAAATGGTAAAGGTAGTATTTAAGGAGACTCGCAAAAAGGTGACATCAACCAAGAAAAAAATGACAGTGTATATGGTGAATTCTGATTTCCCATTACTTGATCAATTGCAATCATTATTATTGGAATCAGAATTAGTTACATTATCTGATTTACCAGCACGATTTAAAAAAGCTGGGAAAATTAAACTGCTTGTAATTTCTGGAATATTCATGAAAGACTTACATCGATCAGTCGACATGGTATTTGTCGGTGACAAGCTCGATACTGGCTTGATCCAGAAAAATATGGCAATGCTGGAATCCGAAGTAGGGAAAGAATTGCGGTATGCAACGTTCAGTACCGAGGAATTTATGTACCGGATTAAAATGTATGATAAGTTGATTCGTGATGTGTTTGATTATCCACACCAAAAAGTGATCAATCAATTGGTGATTCCACAACTGTCATAATACTTGCATTGTTTTTTAGATATTTGGTATACTATAAGTGTCTATGCCCACGGTTCAGGCGCATGGCAGATTACTCATAATTGTGTCTCTTATTATTTATGTTACTTCAAACAAGCGGGCTTGTACTCGCGCAATCGCTACAATCTATTTGGTTCGGTATTATTAGTTATCTTCCTGCGATTCTATTCGCGTTGATTATCTTTGTTATCGGATGGGTTTTAGCTCACTTAGTAGGGAAATCAATCAAACATTTAATTGATCTGACTCGAGTAGATTCTGCACTTGCAAAAACCGGAATCAATGAATCATTTAACCGTGCTGGTTATAAATTTAGCCTTGGCTCAATTATTGGAAGTCTAGTGAAATGGTTCCTCATCGTAGTATTCCTAGTTGCAGTATTTGATATACTAGGACTTAGTGAATTGAACGCATTCCTACAGCAAATCGTTTTGGTATTTCTACCTAACGTATTGATTGCAGCATTAGTAGTGTTACTTGCATCTGTTGTGGCTCGCGCTGCAGGACGTGTTGTAACAGGATCAGCAAAAGCAGCAGGTATTCATTCAGCAAACTTTGTTGGATCAATCGCAACTTGGGCTATCTGGATTTTTGCTCTCTTAATCGCATTGTCACAACTTGGAATTGCTGCTGGACTTATCCAAACAATCTTTGTGGCTATTCTTGCAATGTTTGCATTGGCTGGAGGACTTGCATTTGGTCTTGGTGGAAAAGAACATGCTTCACGCATTTGGTCTGACATCGGGAAAATGGTAAGTCGAGAATAAAAGACATAATGTCTTTTAGAAACCTATAAAAAACCGCCTGTAAAAGGGTGGTTTTTTGGTTGATGTTTTCGTGATTTCTTTTATTTTTTAGGGCTTATTTCTTTGGGTTCATTTTATCAACAGAAAAGCTAGGGAAACGCTTGACTTTATTTCTGATTCAGCTATACTCGCCTTTGTGACTGTGAAATAAATATTGCTCCCTCGGGAACAGAATTTAGTGTTCCAGTCATAGTACATTGTCAAATGAATGTCCAGCCTATTAATTATTTTTGGAGTCACATTTTATGTGATAACCACTGTTATCCCAATAGAGCTGGATTTGTAAATATAGGTAAGTATTTTTATTGAGTAAAAAAATAACTCGTATTAAAAAGTTACTGTGTATTAACATTCTTAAAAAAGTGTATGACCAGCGTGTCATACGACGAATCGTCTGTTTAAACGATTCGGTAAACCATCATGCTTTTTTAATTCTTCAGCATGATGAAGTGATATATAGATTTCCTAATAGGAAATTTAAGGGCGTATAGTGAATGCCTTGGTTCTTGATGGCGACGAAAGACGTGAACTGCCTGCGATAAGCTTCGGTGAGGTGGCAATTAACCTGTGACCCGGAGATCTCTGAATGGGGAAACCCATCCGTATTTAAATGACGGATATCCATTGTATGATGGAAGCAAACCTAGGGAAGTGAAACATCTCAGTACCTAGAGGAAAAGAAAACAAATGTTATTTCCTGAGTAGCGGCGAGCGAAACGGAATCTAGCCCAAACCCAAATAACCTCGCTGTGGTGAATGCAGCAATGTATTGAACATAGCGAGGTGAATTGGGGGTTGTAGGACATTGAAGTCGTAAAGACAAAAAGTTACAAAATCTTTGAATAGGTGAAACATCTGGAAAGGTGTGGCATAGAGGGTGACATCCCCGTAACCGAAATTTGAAGATCTTTTACAATGTTCCTGAGTACTTCGAGACACGAATAGCTCGGAGGAATCTGCCGGAACTAACCGGTAAGGCTAAATACATCAAGAGACCGATAGTGAACTAGTACCGTGAGGGAAAGGTGAAAAGAACCCCTGTGAGGGGAGTGAAATAGATCTGAAACCATACGCCTACAAGGAGTCGGAGCGGTTGTTTACAACCGTCACGGCGTGCCTATTGAAGAATGAGCCAACGAGTGTATGCATGCGGCAGGCTAAGCGCTATAAAAGCATGGAGCCATAGGGAAACCGAGTCTGAATAGGGCGAAATTATTGTCGTACGCATACGACCCGAAGCCAGGTGAGCTTACCATGGGCAGGGTGAACCCCGTAGAAATATGGGGGGAGGCCCGAACCAGTTGGTCGTACGATTCCTTTGGATGACCTGTGGTAAGGAGTGAAAAGCTAATCGAACCTGGTAATAGCTGGTTCTCTCCGAAATATATTTTGGTATAGCGTTATGTGTTCCCTCTGGGGGTAGAGCACTGGCTGGTTTGGACAGGGTGAAAGCTCGCCAAACCTATCAACCTCCGAATACCAGATGGTAAATAGCATAGCAGTCAGACAGTGGGGGCGAAGCTCCACGAGTCGAAAGGGAAACAGCCCTGGATCTCAAGTTAAGGTCCCTAAATCTACATTAAGTGCACTTAAGGAGGTGAAATTTCTCCGACAATGAGGAGGTTGGCTTAGAAGCAGCCATCCTTTAAAGAAAGCGTAACAGCTCACTCATCTAGAGAATTCGCGCCGCAAATAATCGGGGCTAAAATGTAGTACCGAAGCTGAGGGTTTGTGCATTTCATGGAGGATAATTCCTTCATAAAATAAAAAAGTTCATTAATAAAATGGACGGGTGGTCGAGAGGCTAGACCCCACATGCAAATGTGGTGCACGGCAGTTCGAATCTGTCCCCGTCCTCGAATGTTTGCATCCGCAAATAATTCAATAATTTTTCAATTGGTTTTTAAAGCATCGGGGTGAACGAAAAGTAGAATTAAAATTCTATCAGAAGTTATCGGTTCAATCCGAACATCCCGATCTTTATTCCAATTCTCCAAACTTCATGTTTGGATCTTCCATGAAATGCATAAGCGGTAGGAGAGTATTGTACTCTGCGATGAAGCGGAAGGCGTGAGCCACCGTGGAGCGTGTACAAGTAA
>CAZSCW010000007.1:0-15547 GCA_964605495.1 uncultured Candidatus Saccharibacteria bacterium | reverse complement strand
ACGGTTCATTTATAATGATCCCTTTTCCGCGCAAATATACCAAGGTATTTGCCGTACCTAGATCAATTCCGATATCGTTTGAAAATTTATTGTAGAGATTTTTAAACATAAAATATAACGGCAATATAGCACGGAATGTAATGTTACGGAAGTTGTTGACAAATAATTTATAAGTGATATTGTGAATAAAAATAAAAACAATGAGTAAGATTAAATTAACAAAAAATTCTTTAAATTTTAATAAGGATTTTTACACCCCATATATGAAAAATATGCGGAAAGAGGTAGAGGCAGCAGGCTTAGAATGGGCTAAAGAATCAAAGAAAATATTAGAATCTGTACATGAAGAAATAAAAGCAAAATTACCAAGCTCATTCTTCAAAAAAATTGAAATTAAGAATCCAGAATTTATAGGATATCAAACTAGTAATGGTCTTTCATTTTATGGTAGCGTAAATCTAATATATGGACCATTGAGTGATCGAGCGATTATATCAATAGAGACAAATGGAACTACCTCGATTGTCTTTCTAATTAACAATAATCCTGCTAAGCAAGTAATATTTCGAGCTAGAAATTCAGAAACACTGAAAAAAAGAATTTTAAAAGAATTACGTGATTATTTAAAATAAACACAAAAAGCGTCTGCACTGCAGACGCTTTTTATTTATTTAATATTCCAAACAATTCATCTTCAGTAATAATCTTACTGTCTGATTCGTTTCGTTTTTTATATTCCAATCCTCCTTTTTCGAGCGACTTTTCTGAAATCACTACACGGTGTGGAATTCCGATCAAATCTGCATCGGCAAATTTTGAACCTGCTGATGTATCGCGATCGTCCAACAATACCTCGATTCCCTTTTGCATTAGATCGTTGTAAATTTTTTCAGCCTGATCATTCACGTTTCCAATTTGAATCAAATGAACTGCAAATGGCGCAATTGATTCTGGCCAGATCATCCCATGATCATCGGACAATGTTTCAACAATAGTTCCCATAACCCGTCCTGGACCAATTCCGTATGAGCCCATGAATACTGATTCTTTTTCACCTGATTCATTATCAAACGTAAGTTCCAATGCGTCTGAAAATCGAGTTCCTAAAGTAAAGATATTTCCAACCTCTACTGCCTTTTTCTCAACCATATCTGATTTATCAATACCAAGTTCTGCAAGCATTTCATCGGTATACACTTCCTTATTCACTGCAATCTTTTTGCCCTCGTGAACATAGATAATATCCTCACCTGCGTTAGTGATTGTTTGGAATTCATGAGAGAATTTTGAAAACATTCCACCTGATGCGTATGTCAGATATGTTGAGTCACCAAGCCCAAGTCGATTATAAATAGTGATGTATGCCTGTTTTGCTTTTTCATAAAAAGCATCATGATCATCTTTGTTTTTTGAAAATGAATATAAATCTTTCATGATGAATTCACGACATCGCATGATCCCAGATTTTGCACGCAATTCATTTCTGAATTTTGTTTGGAATTGATATGGATATGCTGGTAAATCACGATATGATCGAACAAAATCTTTCATAACCTTTGTCAGTGCCGGTTCATGAGTAACTGCCAGACCAAGTTCTGTATCATTTTTTAATTTTGTTTTAAACCAAATATCTACCTCCGCATCATCCCATTGGTTGGTTGGTTCCCATGTTTCTCGCTGCTGTAATGCTGTAAGGGTGATTTCCTGTCCACCGATCTTATTCATTTCTTGACGAATAACACTGATAATATTGTTCAACACTTTAAGCCCAAGTGGTAAATAAGCGTATACACCAGCCATTTCCTTATAAATAAATCCAGCCTTGATCAAAAGCTGTGCATTTTTTGCAACCTCGTCAGATGGTACCTCTTTTCGTGTTTTGGTAAACAATTGTGATTGCTTCATAGATAATGCCATCGTACCGCAAATAGTGGTTTTTTACAAATAAAAAAGCCTTGTGAAAAACAAGGCTTTTATTTTATTTAACTTCCTAAATTATTTCTTTGTATAGATCAACCAAACAAGAAGCTTCACAGGATTTCACCATAATTACGGATTCACCTTTCGGGCTTTGTACATTCTTTGTGCTTTCCGGGTTGGGTAAAACATGAATGAAACCTTCGTCTTGTTTTAAACGTTTGATTTTCTTTTCTCCTGAATCTTTTTTAATTTTTTCAGCTAATTCTTTGATTGAACCTGCAGACTGTACAATATTGTCATTATTGCCAATAAGGACAAAATCATTTTCAACATTGTCTTTTCCTTCAGCTTTAACTAAGTAACCTAATCTTAAATTCATTTAACTTATTTTAATTGTTTATAATCTTTTCATTACAGTATCATAATTAGTAAATTTGTCAATTTTAGGTAAATAACCATATCAATACTTGATTATTTCAGGAAACCATGCTATATTTTCCCCGTCACACAGTGTCAGAATGATTATGGGATGGTTAATAAATTCCATTATCTGGCTTGCTCCAGAATCATTCCTATGGGCGTCACCCATGGAAACGAGAGGTTTTATTACTAACCCACCTCTTGTGCATTCGTGTTAATCTTTTAACTATGTCTAGAATTCAGGACATGTTTGAAGTAGGTGCTCACTACGGATACAGTCGTACTCGTCGTCACCCTACTACCAAACAATTTATCTTCGGATCAAAAAATCGAACAGATATTATTGATCTCGAAAAAACTGACGCACAATTAACTCGCGTTCAGGAACTATTATCATCTATTGTTGGATCAGGACGCCAAGTAATTTTCGTTGGTTCAAAACCAGAACTTCGTGATTTGGTAAAAACAACAGCAGAATCACTCGGAATGCCTTACGTTGATGAGCGATGGATCGGAGGAACTCTAACTAACTGGAAACAAATCAAAAGCCGAGTGGTAATGCTTGAAGATCTTGGTGGAAAATCAGAAGAAGGAACCTTAATGTATAAAACTAAAAAAGAAAAATTGTTATTGGAACGAAAAATCGAAAAATTGGAACGACGTTTCGGAGGACTTTCAAATTTGAAAGGAATTCCAGCAGCAATAATTGTTGTTGATGCTCGCGAAGAGATCAATGCCGTAACAGAAGCTCACATGATGGGAATTCCAGTTATCGGACTTGTAAACACTGACAACGATATTTCATTAGTTGACTTCCCTGTTGTTGGAAACGATAATAGTCGAAAAAGTGTTGATTTCTTTATGAAGCAATTTGCAGAATCAATGAAAACTGCATAAGTATTGGTTTGTTCTTTATTCATTTTTAATTTAAAATATTTTATATGGCAATTACTACTGAAGACGTAAAAGCGTTGCGAGATGAAACAGGTGTTTCAATCATGCAATGTAAAAAAGCATTAGAAGAAGCTGGTGGTGATATGGAAAAAGCTCGTATGATTTTACGAAAAAACTCAGCGACAGCTGCGTCAAAAAAATCAGAACGAACACTAGGAGCTGGAATTATTGGATACTACATCCATTCAAACAAAAAAATGTCTGCAATGGTTGAATTATTCTGTGAGACAGACTTTGTTGCACAAAACCCAGAATTTATTGAAACTGCAAATAACCTAGCAATGCATATTACTGCTATGGCACCAGAATTCACAAAATCATCTGATATTGATGAAATCTCTATGGCAAAAGCAAAAGCATTTTTTGAAGAAGAAATTGCAAACAGTGATAAACCAGCCGAAATTAAAGAAAAAATCCTCCAAGGAAAACTTAATGATTTCTTTGCTGAAAAAACATTGATGAATCAGGCTTTCGTAGTTAATCCAGATATCACTATTGAACAAGTGATCAACCAATTAATTCAAAAGACTGGTGAAAAGATTGAAATCGGCAAATTTGTTCGTTTGTCAGTATAATAACTAACCTTGGTGTAGGATCTTGAATTTTTTATAGATTCAGGTATACTGTATCAGTCTATGTATTTCTTACTTGCGACAATATGTGCATTAATTGGTATGGGAATTCTCCTAGTACAGAAAAAACCTGTAATAGGATATCACAAGCCTGTTATTGACACTGATCGATGGATTGAACATTGGGAAATAACTTTCCAAAACTCACTACGTAAAGTTTTACGTTTTGTAGTAATTCATTTGGTAGGATGGTATCGATTTGTCATTCATGACATTACAATACATAAAACCATGAAGAAAAAAGTTCGGGAACTGCTCTATGAGCATCATCGCGAACAAAAGATAAAATCAACTCGATTATCAATCCGAAAGGATGATAATTAACCAACATATCAGATTCTGATATGTTGCCTGCCGCTTTAGCTCAGTTGGTAGAGCAACGGTTTTGTAAACCGTAGGTCGTCAGTTCGAGCCTGACAAGCGGCTCCAAGAGTCTAAATAAAAACCACTTCGTTTGAAGTGGTTTTTATATTGGATTAGTTAGTTTTGGTTTCAGTTGTATTAATAACTGTAGGTGCAGGCATCGCTGGTACTACAGGTATTACTGTTTTTGTTTTAGTAGTAGTTTTTGGTTTTACTGGTGTTTCTTTTTCAAGACTCTTTTTGAGTTCTGGGATCAATTTTTCAATAGTTTCAATAGATTGAAATCCTGTGTAGAGTTTTTCATTTATTACAAGAGCTGGAAGATCTTCTGAAACCTTGTAAATTGTTTCAAGTGTAGAAATGGCTGACAAATCCAAATCTGCATCAAATGAATATACTCGCAATTCTGGATATTTCTCACGGAGTGCAGTCAATGCATAACCCTGTTTTTCACAGTCTGTACATTTATTTTTATAAAAGTACAGAATATAAATAGGTTTAAATGAACATTTTTGTGACAATTCAAGACCAAGTAAATAATCCTTCATTTGTAATAATGAATAATATTTTTTAAGACCAACCACGTCTGCATTGTCTGTTCCCAGCTGGTTTTCCATAAATGCTAAACGCTCACCCAGTGTTCCAATTTCAGGAGCAAGCAAGGAGTTTCCATCCTGGGTACAGGTAGATCGTTTTAACAATGAAAACTGAGTTTCTGAAGATAGTAAATCAACAGCAATTTTATCCTGAATGGATTTTATTTCTGAAAGTTTTTGTTCGTTTACTATTTTTGTGACGTAAAATACAGTAATAAAAATACCTGCAGTAATCACAAAAGTAATAATATATTTAAGCCATTCAAATGAAGATTGTTTCATAGAAAATAAAAAATGATTAACGCCAAGCTGATTTTTTCGATGTTACAAAATTGTATGCTGACTTTATCATCCACCAGGATGCAAAGAATGGATATACGAAAAATGTAAGCAAATCAAATGATAATAAACGAGTCCTCAGGATACTGCGACGACTGATGTACACAATAAGAAATGTAAAACCTAATAACAATAAACTAATATATGCGTAGGATTGATTGTTAACGTAAAATAAATCAAACGAAGGAGCTTTTATGTCAAAACCTCGAGATATCCACTCCAAGCCAAATGTATAAATTGACTTAACAATACCCCAAATTAAAAATGGAAAAGCAACAATAGTAATCAGGTTAGATAGCATTGCAAACGGCAGGATAAATGCCCCTAGGTTTCCAAACTTTTTCTTGAAAAGCATATGACGATAATCTGACAATACGTTTTTAAATCCACCGTAAGTCCATCTCACGCGCTGTTTCAATAATGTAGGCCATGTTTTTGGGCCATGGGTATATACTAATGAATTTGGTGCGTGGACGATCCTCATACCATTTACCTGCATACGGAGAGCAAGTTCAAGATCTTCTGTGTGATGAGCTTCAATATAATATCCAATTTTATCAAACACTGATTTTCTAAAAATAGAGAATGGACCAGGAGTAATATAAAGAGAATTCAATGAACTAAACACTTTTCGTAAGTAAATTCCCATTTCATATTCTGGCTTTTGCATGTGCTGCCAAAATGTCTTTGGCGAATCAATTACCATGGAAGGTACAACTGACATCACCTCAGGATCTGAAAATGGAATTATTGAATAACGAAGAGCTTCTGTATCCACACGTGAATCAGCATCCAAGCAACCTACAATATCAGTATGAATACGGTCCAGTCCGTAGTTCAATGCAGCAAACTTACTTCCCTCGTTTTCTTTTTGCAATAATCGAACCTGTGGATGATTTGCATATTTTTGGACTACTTGCCATGTATTATCAGTACTTCCATCGTCAATAACTACTACAAATAATTTTTCCTTTGGATAATTCAAATCCAAGAGTGATTCAATTGTTTTTATAACCGTAGTTTCTTCATTCCAACAAGGAATCATAATGGAAACACTCGGAAGTTCGTTTTCATTAAATCCTGGATATTTTTCCTTTTTAGACCAACCAAAATAGGTCAGCAGCATAAAAACTTGAAAATATAAGGTTAAAAATAGGGCCGAGTAAAGAAACCCATCATGTACTAATTCCATATATATCAAATTATACATAAAAAACAGCCTTTGAAAAGGCTGTTTTTTATGTATAAATCTTATTTTCTTGATGAAATCCAAATATATAATACTGAACAAACACCAATAAAAATATAAATTCCATACTCAATTGTTGAATTTCCTTTACTTATAAAAGAAACCACATTCAAATTTTTACCAATAAAACCACCGACACCAACAGCACCCCATAATAACGCGCCGAGTGATGTTATAATAAATGAAATAGAATATAATGCATTCATAAAATATGATTAATAATCTTTTAATTTCATAATCTTGTCATTCCCTCGGATCTTATCATGAACTTTTGCCTCGATCTGACGAATTCGTTCACGAGTTACTCCGAACTCCTTCCCTACTTCCTCTAGTGTATGATTGATTCCATCCACAAGCCCGTAACGCATCTCGATAATTTTTCGTTCTTTATCAGAAAGATCATTTAATATTTCACGGATTTGATCGTGTAAGATTCGTTTTGAAGCCTCACGATCTGGAGATAAAATTTTATCATCAGCAATAAATTCACCTCGAGTTGATTTATCATCATCCCCAGAACCAACCGTTTCTTCCAATGACATAGTTGATTGATTGATTTTGTTAATCATATGAATTTTATCAACCTCAAGCCCCATTTCCAACGCAATTTCCTCTGGAAGTGGTGTACGCCCCAAATCTTGTTCCATACGACGAACGACTTGTTTATATTTTGAAATCGTTTCAACCATGTGAACAGGAATACGAATGGTTCGAGATTGATCAGCCAGTGCTCGGGTAATGGATTGTCGAATCCACCACATCGCATAGGTACTGAACTTAAATCCTTTTGTCCAGTCAAATTTTTCAACTGCCTTATACAGACCAATGTTTCCTTCTTGAATTAAATCAAGCAATGTTAAGTCTGAACTACGTGTTGAATATTTTTTTGCAACTGACACTACCAGACGCAAGTTTGCCTGTGCAAGTAAATTTTTTGCATCTTCATCTCCTGCTTGAATTCTACGTGCAAGTTCTTTTTCTTCACTCGCACGAATCAATGGATATTTACCAATTTCTTTCAAATACATTTGGATAGAGTCATACCCTGATCGTTCTCGGTCGTATCGTTTTCCAGATAATTCATCGAGTGCTGGGTTATTTAGTACATCCGTTGAAAGTAAATTTCCACTTTCCAACACATCTACCCCACCATCATGTAGTCTTCCATATAAATCATCAAGGAATAAGATATCATCCTCTACGTCCGGAAATGACTTTAAAATTTCTTCATAAGTAACAAATCGTCGTTTTTTTCCTTTTTCAATTAATATTTCCAATCTCTTTTGAATTTCTTCAGGACTAACACCACGAACCGGTTGTTTTGGGATTTTCCCTTTCTTTTCTGGTTTTTTTGACGCTACTGTTTTTTTAGAAATTACTTTTTTAATTGGTTTTTTCTGAGTAATTGTTTTTTTAATAGGTTTTTTAACCTTTGCTACTTTTGGTGCAGGTTTTTTTGCAGCTACTTTTTTTGTAACTTTAACTGCCTTTTTAACAACCTTTTTAGGTGCTGTTTTTTTTGCTGGTCGTATTGATTTTTTTTGAGGTAGTCGAGCCATAGGAAGGAAAAATTATTCTGCTAATGAGCGAATTAAGGCTTCTTTTTTTGTATGAAGCGATATAAGTTTTTGTTGCAATTCTTGAATAATAGCATGATCAGTATTCTGATTCATCTGTTGTCGCAATGAGTCAATTTCTGTTTCAAGTAAAATTTGTTGTGTGCGAATCCATAATGTATCAAGTCTGATTTTCCATGCAACACTGTCGAGACCTTGATATCGTATCAATAATTCAGCGGTATGATCCGCCGATACTGTTACGGGATGAGATTTGATGAGATCAACTGCATCTACATGTTCAGCAAACCAAAAACCTGTTTCTGGTTTAAAGGAATCATAAATCAACGATAATTCCTCTATTTGAATCATGAGTGGATTATTTATAACAGGTACCTTATTAACTGAAACAGTTTTAGTTGCATGAGATTCTGTAATAAATTGCTTTCGCGCAGCTTCTAAAAACTTTTGAAATTCTTTACGAATACTTTCGCTTGAAACTTTCAAAGTATCAGCAATGTATTGCAGTTTTGCATCACGTTGTACATGGTTCGATAATTGAGCAAGTACTGGAAATAAATTAACTTCAACTGCATGAATTCTGTTACGTAAAGATTCGTTTACAGTACTGTCCCCGTGGAATGTAATGTAATCTTTTTTTGACGCAAGATACTGTTTCCATAATTCTGGATCTTCAGACAAAATATCCGCAGGATCTTTTCCGGGAGGAAGAGTGATCACCGATATATCACAATCGAACTGGTATCCAATTTCTGCAATTTTATATGCCGACTGAATTCCCGCACGATCACTGTCTGTTGCAATAATCAATTCTGTACAGAATCTGCGCAACTGTTCAATATGGGACGTAGTACAAGCCGTACCAGACAATGCGATAGTATTAGTATAGCCTGATTGATGCAATAATATTGCATCGAACTGGCCCTCAACTAATATTGCTGATTTTTTATCCGATAATGCTTTTTTTGCGTGAGAAAAACCAAATAATGCTGTTGATTTATGATAAATAACTGTTTCTGGTGAGTTAATATATTTTCCAACTGAGTCACGGGATGCTTCCTGCGTTCCTGGCATTAATCTGCCGGAAAACGCAATTATTTTCCCCTGCGCATCAGTAATTGGAAACATAATTCTGCCACGAAACCTGTCATACAAACCACGATCACCTCTCCCAATTAATCCAGACGCAACTAGGTCATCATCTGATATTCCTTTTTTACGCAACACATTAGTTAATTGTTGAAATCCGTCGGGAGCGTACCCAATTCTCCAGTTTTTTATAGTATCACCTGACAATCCTCGTTTTTTTAAATAGTCGAGAACTGGCGGATGTTGTACCAATAATAATTGGTAAAACCTGGTTGCATATTCATGGATTTGTAATAGTGATTTTTTTTGCCGCATCTCTTTTGAAAGTTCAGCGGAATGCCTCATGTCAATTCCTGCCTTTTCTGCAAGTAATTTCAATGATTCCTTAAAATCCATATGTTCAATTTCCTGAACAAACGAAAATACATCACCACCCTTCTTGCATCCAAAACAATAAAACATTTGTTTATCAGTGTTGATATTAAAACTTGGTGTCTTTTCATTATGAAATGGACAACATGCTTTATAATTTTTACCAAATGGAACAAGGGTGATGTATGAACCAATCACTTCCTCTATTCGCATTTTTTCTCGAACAAGATCTTTGATTGAATCCATATATAACACCAAAGGACGTTCTGGTTGGAACGCCTTTGTATAACTATGATGCTGATAATGCGTCTTCTTGCCTCTTTAGTTCTGCAACTTCTGGAATGAAATCTTCACTGAATCCTGTTCCTGCTGGAATCAGGTTTCCGATCATTACGTTTTCCATAAGTCCACGGAATTCATCTGTTCCACCTTCGATTGCTTTGTTTACTAATGTTTTTGTTGTACGTTCAAACGCCGCTGCTGACATCCAAGATTTTGAAGTCAATGAAATTTCTGAAATTCCAACCAAAATAGTTTTCGCTGTTGCAGGAAGTTCGCCTGCTTTTTCTGCTCGATCATTTTCTTGAATAAATTCAAAGTTTTCAACGATTTGTCCTGTCGTAAATCGAGTTCCCTGTGGATTCTGGATTTTACGTCGTGAGAACATTTGGCGAACAATGATTTCGAGGTGTTTACGTGAAATTGGCGAACTGTTTAATTCGTATACCTTTGAAATTTCTGCAATGAGATATTCCTGTACGCGATCAAATCCTGCAATTTCATATAGTTCGTGTGGATCTGCAGAACCGTCAGTTAACAGGTCTCCCTTTTTAACACGAGAACCTTTTTTCACTATTACCGTTCGTGGAATGGTAACTACATATTCAAAATTCTTTTCACCATTTGCTGCTTTTGCATTATCTGCAAGAACATGAATAACTTTTGTTTCTCCTTCTACACGAACATCGATAACATCACCGTCTACTCGACTGATAGTTGCTGGGAATTTAGAACTTCGGCACTCCAATAGTTCTGATACACGAGGAAGACCCATCGTAATATCTGATCCAAGTACTCCTCCGGAGTGGATAGTTCGAAGAGTAAGCTGTGTTCCTGGTTCTCCAATCGCTTGAGCAGAAACAATTCCTACTGCCTCTCCAAATTTAACAAGATTGTTTCGTCCAAGATCAAGTCCGTAGCAGAACTGACATAGGCCATAGTTCGTTTCACATGCAAGCGGTGAACGAACAACAGCATCAGTAATATGTTCTTTGTCGATAATTTTCATATCATTTTTTGTAATCAAATGACCTTTTTTGAAAATAGTATCTCCAGCCGCATTTTTAAGTGTGTCTGCAAGGATTCGTCCAAATAAGTGTTTTGTAATTGGTTTAACAATTCCATCAACAGTTTCTTCTTTCAAAACTAATCCTTTTTTAGTTCCACAATCAATTTCAGTAATCACAATATCCTGAGATGCCATGATTAATTTTCGTGTTAAGTACCCGGCATTTGCTGTGTTCAACGCTGAATCGGCAAGACCTTTTCGCGAACCGTGGTTAGTAATGAAATATTCAATTGGTGAAAGACCTTCTTTATATGAAGAAATAACTGGAAAATCAATTGGTCGTCCTTTTGTATTTACAATAATACCTTTCATACCTGCCATTTGATTCAACTGACCAATACTTCCTCGAGCACCTGAAACGGCCATGTCGGTAATTGATTCTGATGCTCCAAAGTTTTTCTCAATTGTTTTTTCAACTTTTCGGGTAACCCCTTCCCATAATTCAATTAATTTTGTATATCGTTCTTCATCAGAAATCAAACCGTCCATGTATTGTTCAATTATTTTTGATTCTAACTTTCGTCCTTCGATAATAATTTCTTTCTTTTCATCTGGTACTGATGCATCATCAATCCCCATACTAGTTCCTGACATAGTCGCATACTTATAACCAAGTGATTTAATTGCATCCAAAATAGCAGGGGTAGCATCCATACCATAATCGTTAATCATAGTATCTACAATTCCTGACAATCCTTTTTTATTAATTGTTGTATTGATAAATGCATACGTATCTGGAAGAATTTGGTTGAGAATAATTCGCCCAACAGTTGTTTCAAATGCTTTTCCATTAAACGCAGCGTATCGTGCAGTATTGTCGGGTAAAATAAATACATTTGCTCGTAAATCAACCATTCCATAACTATGTGCAAGTAACGCTTCAGCAGGAGAAGAGAAATATTTCCCTTCGCCTAATTTTCCTGGAATTGATTTTGTAAGCCAATACACACCAAGCACAATATCTTGTGATGGTGCCATAACTGGATCTCCAGTTTGTGGTTTCAAAAGGTTTTTGTTTGATGCAATTAAATCTCGTGCTTCAATTTGTGCTGCTTCTGAAAGTGGTACGTGAACTGCCATTTGGTCTCCGTCAAAGTCTGCGTTAAACGCTGAACATACCAACGGGTGTAATTGAATAGCTTTACCTTCAATCAATACTGGGTGAAATGCCTGAATAGACAAACGGTGAAGAGTTGGAGCACGGTTTAGCAATACATATTTTCCTTTAATAACTTCTTCGAGAATCTCCCAAACTTCTCCAATTCCTTCTTCAATTAATTTTCCAGCCCCACGAATGTTATATGCAAGTTCTCGTTTAATGATTTCAGAAATAACAAACGGTCGGAATAATTCCAGTGCCATATATTTTGGAAGTCCACATTGATCTAATTTCAATGTTGGTCCTACTACAATTACAGAACGTCCTGAGTAATCTACTCGCTTTCCAAGTAGGTTTTGTCGGAAGATTCCTTGTTTTCCTTTCAAATAATCTGAAAGAGATTTCAATTGACGTTTCTGAGATTGATTCATCGCTGCTGATCCTGAACTTTTTCTAATCGTGTTATCCAACAATGAGTCTACTGCTTCTTGAAGAATTCGTTTTTCATTTCGTAAAATTACATCAGGAGCACCAATTTCTTTCAATTTTTTCAAACGACTATTTCGGTTGATTACACGGCGATACAAATCATTTACATCTGATGTTGCAAATCGTCCACCTTCCAATGGTACCATTGGACGTAATGCTGGTGGAATAACCGGAATAACTGTTAAGAACATCCATTCAGGTCGTTGGTTTGAAACGATGAATGAGCGAACTAATTGTAATCGTTTTTCAATTTTTTCTCGTGCAGCAGTTTCATTCTTCTTTTCAATAATTTTCTCGAGATCTCCAGCGAGTTTTTTCAAGTCAATATTTTTAAGAATGGTATACACTGCTTCCCCTCCAATTCCTGCTTCAAAGATAGTACTGTATCGTACTGAGAATCGATGAAATTCAGCCTCAGTTAACACGCGATTTGGAGTAATTTCCAAAATTTCTTTTTTGGTTACTGAAAACAAATCTTGTAACGCTGCTTTTTCTTCATCAGATTCCAATGTTTTCATTCGAATCTTGTATTCGTGTTCCAACTCTTTTAATACTTTTTGCTGTTCAGCTACATGGACATCAGTAATAATATATCCTGCAAAATAAACTACTTTTTCCAAGTTAGAAACCGGAACGTCTAACAATAACGATAATCGTGATGGGATTGCTCGCAAAAACCAAATATGTGCAACTGGTGATGCCAGTTCCAAGTGTCCCATTCGTTCACGTCGAACGATTGATTTTGTTACTTCAACTCCACATTTTTCACAAATAATTCCAGCGTAGCGAATTCGTTTATATTTCCCACAGTAACATTCATAGTCTTTTTCTGGACCAAATACTCGCTCGTCAAATAACCCACCTCGTTCAGATCGCCCTGTTCGGTAGTTAATTGTTTCTGGTTTTAAAATTTCTCCGTATGACCAATCTTTAATTCTCTCTGGTGATGCCAAAGAAAGCGAGATGGTGTCCGGTGTATACATAATTTGTTGACCATCAGTGTGTTTCATAAATATGTGATTTGGAGATTAACTAACAAATTCTTCGTCCTCAACTAATTCGTCAAGTTCGTAATCGATTTCGACCTTATTTACCGGACCTGATGCAACTCCCTTTTCTTTTCCAGTTGCTGTTTCTTTGATTGAAATATCAAGTGCAAGTCCTTTCAAATAATTTAACATCACCTGGAATGACGCAGGAACATTTGGTTTCTTAATTTTTTCACCCTTGATAATCGCATCAAATGTTTGTGTTCGCCCCAAAATATCATCTGATTTTACGGTCAACATTTCTCGTAACGTATGAGCTGCACCATAACCTTCCAATGCCCACACTTCCATTTCCCCAAAACGCTGTCCACCTCCTTGAGCTTTTCCTCCCAAAGGTTGCTGTGTAATCAAACTGTATGGACCAACTGAACGTGCGTGGATCTTGTCTTCCACCATGTGTGAAAGCTTCAACATGTACATGTACCCAATTGCTACATCCTGATCAAATTTTTCACCAGTAAGTCCGTCGAACAATGGTACGCGTCCTGATGCTGGGAAACCTGCTTTTACTAATTCTTCTTTAATTTCTTCTGGTGTTGCACCTGCAAATGGTGGAACAACTGCTTGATAACCAAGAGTGTTCGCCGCAAGCCCAAGATGCATTTCCAAAATCTGCCCAAGGTTCATACGTGACGGTACACCAAGTGGTGTAAGTACAATATCAACTGGTTGACCATCAGCGGTGTATGGCATGTCTTCTTCTGGAAGAACTACTGATACTACACCTTTGTTTCCGTGTCGTCCTGCAAGCTTGTCCCCCATTTGAATATTACGCAATTGTGCAACTTGAATATAAATTCGTTTCAAAACTCCTGATTCCAAATCATCTCCGTTATCACGTGAGAAAACTTTTACACCAATTACACGTCCTTTTGCTCCTTTTTCCATTCGTAATGAAGTATCTTTTACATCGCGAACTTTTTCACCGAAAATAGATCGTAATAATCGCTCTTCTGGAGTTAATTCAACTTCTCCTTTTGGAGTAATTTTACCAACCAAAATATCATGTTCACGAACTTCTGCACCAATACGAACAATTCCTTCTTCGTCTAAATCTTTCAATTTTGATTCACCCACATTTGGAATATCATGAGTTGTTTGTTCTTCTCCTAATTTTGTATCACGAACAATACAGTCATATTCCTCAATATGAATACTGGTAAATACATTTCGTTTTACTAATCGTTCTGAAACAATAATCGCATCTTCGTAGTTAGCACCATTCCAACAAGTAAATGCTACGCGAATATTCTGACCAATTGCAAGTTGTCCATTTTCTGTTGTTGCACCATCTGCCAACACGTCTCCCATTTTTACCGATTGCCCCATAGAAACAATTGGTCGCTGGTGATAAATCGTACTTTGGTTAGTTCGTGTGTAAGTAACTAATGGATAGGTAATAACTTTTCCTTTTGCATTTTTAATTTCAATTTTTTTACCATCTACTGCAACCACTGTTCCATCCTCATGTGCCATACATAATCGTCCAGTATCGAGCGCCACACGGTCTTCAATTCCTGTAGCAACCAATGGTGCCATAGGAACCATACATGGCATTGCCTGAGTCTGCATGTTAGAACCCATCAATGTTCGTTTTGAGTCATCATGTTCCAAAAATGGAATAAGTGAAGCCGCAACAGAGAATGCTTGGTTAATAGCAACATCCACAAATTCAATTTTGTCAGCTGTTGTATAACCTGGTCCACCATGAACACGCGCCTCGACAATGTCTCGGTCGATAATTCCTTTTTCGTTCATCATTCCAGCATGTGCAATAATGTATTTTTCTTCTTCAAGCGCGTTCAGATACACAATCTCTTTAGTAACTTTTGCGTCTTTTACTTTCATGTATGGAGTTTCAATCATTCCGAAATCATTGATTCGTGCATACATTGAAAGTTGTAGGATAAGTCCAATGTTCGGTCCTTCAGGAGTTCGAACTGGACACAATCGTCCGTAGTGAGACGGGTGAAGGTCACGAACCTCAAATCCTGCCCGTTCACGAGTAAGACCTCCGGGTCCAAGTGCCGATACACGGCGTAGGTGGTCTA